>JANYFM010000337.1 GCA_025362655.1 Hyphomicrobiales bacterium
TTCTGCACACCGGAGCCGCGGCGGCGTTGCGCGGCTTCAACGTCATCGCGCCGATCGACGGCATGTCCTCGAACGAGGCCTTTGCGGAGCTCTATACAGCCCACCACCTTACGACCGCGGCGCGCATCTCGGATAAGGTGACCCTCACCCGCGCCGCTATGATTTCCTACCGCTAAAGCGTTTCCAGCGAAGCGAAACCTGGTTTGCGTTGAGAAAACGCGTCGAAACATCGAATTCAGAGCCTATTCCGATCCGGTTCCGTCAGATCGCAATAGGCTCCGGCGGCAATCATGCTATAGGCCGCCCCATGAATGCCGCAACAGCCCTGATATCCGGCCTGCGCGATGTCGCGCCCGCCTATGACACGATCCTTTGCGATGTCTGGGGCGTTGTTCACAACGGCCGCGGGCATTTTGCGCAAGCCTGCGAGGCTCTGACGCGGTTTCGCGCCGGCGGCGGCTCGGTCGTGCTCGTCACCAACGCGCCGCGCCCCCATGCGCCCATCCGCGAACAACTGGACCGGCTCGGCGTGCCGCGCGCGGCCTTCGACGATATCGTCACCTCCGGCGATGTGACGCTGGCGCTGATCGCGGCTCACGGCAACGCGCCGCTGCATCATATCGGCCCGGCGCGGGATCTGACGCTGTTCACCATCTTAAGCGAACAGACCGGTCTCAACCCGCCGCGTGTCGCCCTCGGCGAGGCGGCTTATGTCGTCTGCACCGGGCTCAACGACGACGAAGCCGAGACGCCTGGGGATTACGATGCGGCGCTGGCGCAAATGCGCGCCCGGAGCCTCGATTTCATTTGCGTCAATCCTGATATCGTCGTTCACGTCGGCGACAGGCTGCAATATTGCTCCGGGGCCCTGGCGCGGCGCTATGAGGCCGCGGGCGGGCGGGTAATTCAGGCCGGCAAGCCTTTCGCGCCGATCTATGAGCGGGCGCTGGCGCTTGCCGCCGCGCTGCCGGACGCCGCCAAAACCGCCAAAACCGCCAAAAACGCAAAGCCGCGCATTCTCGCCATCGGCGACGGCATGGGCACAGATATCAAAGGCGCCTGCGGTTTTGGCCTTGATGCCTTGTTTGTGGCGGGCGGCATCCATCAGGAGGAGGTGATGGGCGCGGCGGGGATCGACGCCGTACGGCTCGAAGCCTTCCTCCAAAACGCCGAAAGCCGCCCGAAGGCGGCCATCGATGTGTTGCGCTGGTGAGGTTCAGGCGGCGGCCGCCGCCGACAAAGCCTGATCGATCTTGGCCTTCAGCGTCTGCGCGTTGAACGGCTTGACGATGTAATTGCTGACACCGGCCTTGCGCGCGGCGACGACATTGTCGGTCTTCGATTCCGCCGTCACCATGATGAACGGTGTGTGGGCGGTCGCTGGGTCCTGCCGCACTTTTTGCAGCAGTTCGAAGCCGGTCATGGGCTCCATGTTCCAGTCGGAAATGACGAGGCCGTAGGACTTCGCCTTGATTTTGGCGAGGGCCTCCTCGCCGTTGGAGGCGTCATCGACATTCTCGTAGCCGATGCCCTTCAGCAGATTGCGGATGATGCGCACCATCGTATTGTAGTCATCGACCACCAAAATGGGCATCGCAGCGTCGCTCATCAAAATTCTCCCGGACCCGTTGCGGGCCAGCCCTCAAGCCGTTGCAGGCGCGGCCAATGAGGATGCGCCTTGCATCAGGGATAGCCGAATTGGGTTTCCGCTTTGTTAATCCCAGGGCCCCATCAGGGTTTATCGCGCCGCCCGGGCCGGCGCCGTGAAGCCGCCCGGCTGCGGTCGTATCCCGCCGTCCTCGCCGGCGCGGAACATGCCTTTGTCCGCGCCGGCAAGCCTGGCGCTTTTCAGCCATTCCAGCGAGGCTTGGTGCAGCACCCGCCGCTGCTTTTCCCAAACCGCGAAATGCGTCGCGCAGGCGATCCCCAGAAACACCTTTTGCTTGGCCCCGAGGTCGTCGAACAAGAGCAGGTTTGAGGCCATAAGACTGTCCTGCTCGCCGACCATCAGCAGCGTGGGCACGGTGATTTTGCCGGCCGAAGCGGCGTTCCAGCCCCAATAGGAGCGTGTCGGCGCGCGCAGACCGCCCGGACCCCATTGCGCCGCCAGCGGGTCCATCCCCGTGTTCAATTGCCAGATCATTTCAGGCGCGCCCGGCTCGATGAAGCCGTCGCATTTCGCCGTGCCGAGCCAGCGCTCATCAATGCCGACGCTGCGGATTTGCAGCGTCGCGGGCGCGCCGGGTTTTGGCATCGCGGCGGGCGGCCCGTCGGGATTTTTGCGGTCGTAATTGGACGAGGCCTGGATGATCAGTTTTTCGACTTTTTCCGGATGGCGGACCGTGTAGGTGCCGGCGCGGATGCCGCCGCCCGACCAGCCGATCAGCGTGATTTGATCAACGCCGCGCAGTTTGCGGATGAAATCGACGACGCGGTCGATATCGGCGCTCTCGGTGTCGCTCGACACCAGCTCGAATTTATATTTGGGCTCGCAGCGCGCCGTCAGGTTTCGGGGAATCACGAGATCCTGGTAGCGCGGCTCCAGATTGCAGGGATCATCCATCATCGGACGGCCCGACTGGCCGTAGCCCGTCATATCCATGGCGAAAACGTCGTATCCGGCGCGGGCCAGATATTCCATCCAGCTGTAATCGCGGTATTCGACATCAAAGGCGAGCCGGCCCGGCGAATAGCCGCCATGGACGAACAGCGCGACTTTGCCTTTGGGCGCCTTTCCGCCGGGAGCGTTGTGGATCGCTGCGGGGATTTTCTCGCGCACGAAGAGATCGATGTGTTTGCCCGCGATAGCCGGCACAGTCGACACATGATCGACGAGCCGGTCGATTGTGACAATGCCTGCCGGGCTTGGCTGGGCGGCGGCGGGAACGGCCAGCGCCGCGGCAATAGCGCCAAGCGCCCAAAATATGAATCGCGGCATCGGTTTTCTCCCATGGTTTGAGTTTCAGTGTAACCGCTGCCGGGCCGGCGGCAAATCCGGACAGCGGGCGAATTGCGAAGAGCGGGCGGGGAGCAGCGGGCGGGGAGCAGCGGGCAGGGCGTGGCTGGCAGGTGATGGCGCGAAGGTAACCCCGCGCGGGGATTTGGGGATAAGTTTTTGGGCGGCGCGGATGGCGTCCCCTTCACCCGCCGCGCGGAGAGCAGCCCTTCAGCCTGGCGCTTTCTTCTCCGCGTCCATTCGCCATGCCGCCAGGCATAGAATCGCGACCGGCAAGCCAATCGTCGAGGCTGCGGCGAAAAATTTCGCGTAGCCGAACCAGTCGACCATGAGGCCTGACAGGCCGCCTATTATTTTGCCGGGGAGCGCGTAGAGCGAGCTCAGCAGCGCATATTGCGTGGCGGCGAACAATGGCGAGGTCAGCGACGACATATAGGCGATCAGGGCCGTGCCGGCGAAACCGCCGGCGAAATTCTCCGCCGAGATCGCCGCCGTGAGCAAATCCAGCCGCGCGCCGGCGGTGGCGAGATAAGCCATGGTCAGATGCGACGAAGACGCGGCGATGCCGCCGATCAGCAGCGTCGGCATCAGCCCGAGCCGCGCCACGCTGAAGCCGCCGGCGAATATGCCGGCCATGCCGATCCACACGCCATAGAGTTTTGAGACCGTGGCTATATCGGATTTGGAAAAGCCGAGATCGATATAAAGCGGGTTCGCCATGACGCCCGAGACAAAATCCGGCAGGCGGTAGAAAGCCACCAGCGGCAAAATCAGCGCGAGGCGCCAGCCGTAACGCTGAACGAAATCGGCGAGCGGCTCGAAAAACGACGAGGCCAGCGACAGGCCGGCTTTTCCCGCTGGTGTTTTGTCATCGCCGCGCGGCGCCAGCAAACACGCGCTGATGCCGACCAGCGTCATGAACGCCATGGCGATATAAGCGGCGCGCCAGCTGACGAAATCAGCGATGTAAAGCGCCCCCGCGCCGGCGCATAGAAGCGAGAGGCGGTAGCCCAATTGATAGGTCGCCGCCAGCATGCCCTGCTGCTCCGCGGGGCCGGCGTCAATGCGCCAGCCGTCGATGACAATATCCTGGCTCGCCGCCGCAAACGCCGTGAAGAAGGCGCACGCGATGGTCCAGCGCAGAAAATGCGCGGGATCGCCGAAGGCGATGCCGATGAGGCCGATGGCGACGCAAATCTGCGCCAGCAGCATCCAGCCGCGGCGTCTTCCGAGCCAGCGCGCGAGTATCGGGACATCGCAGGTGTCGATCACCGGCGACCACAAAAACTTGAAAGTGAAAGCCAGCGCCACATAGCTCATCAGCCCGATATCGGTACGCGAAACGCCGGCCTCGCGCAGCCACGCCGATTGTGTCGAAAATATCAGCAGAAACGGCAGGCCCGAACTGAAGCCGAGCGCCAGCATCAGCGCGAGGCGCTTGTCCCGGATGATTTCCGAGACGGTCGGCCTTGGTTTTTTGGGCTCGGTCATGCCCCTGTATGCCATGATTCGCCCGCTTGCCGGGAATGGGCGGAGGGTCATCTTGCGAACGCTCAATCCGCCCTGCCCAGCAGCAGCCCGCCATCAACCGCGATATGAACGCCGGTGACGAAAGCCGAAGCCGGCGAAGCCAAAAACAAAGCCGCGCCCTGCATATCATCAGGCTGGGCGATGCGGCGCATCGGCGCCAGCGCGCCAAAGCCCGCCTGCGCCGCCGCATCCTTGAGGCGCCCGCCGGCGATGTTGGTCGCGGTGGGCCCGGGCGCCAGCGCATTGACGTTGATGTTGTAACCCGCCAGCTCCAGCGCGGCCTGTCTGACGATCTGCCCGACAGCGCCTTTGCTGGCGACATAGGCGGTGGCGACATGGGTCTCGGTTTTGGTCGCCGACACCGAGGAGGTCACGATGATGCGCCCGCCGCCCTGCTTTTTCATTTGCGGCGCGGCGGCTGCAAGCGTCGCGGCGACCGAGAGAATATTGACGCGCAGCACGCGCTCCCAAACCTCGGGGCTGGCGGATTCCATCGCCGCCGCCGGGTTGCGCGCGCCGTCCATCGCGAGAAAGCCCGGCCCGCCGCTGATGCCGGCATTGGCAAACACAACATCAATGCGGCCGTGAGCGGCGCTGACGCCGGCCATCGCCGCCTCCAGTCCGGCGCGGTCTGTGGCATCCACCATCATGGCGGAGACGCGGCCGCCCGCCTCCGCCATATCGCGCGCCGCTTTTTGAGCGCCCGCCGCATCAATATCGAACAGAATCACGATGGCGCCGTTGGCCGCCATCGCCTGCGCGCAGGCGAGGCCGATGCCGCTGGCGCCGCCGGTGACGATGGTGACGAGATCGCGCACTTTAAACAGCTCATCGATTTTCATGCGGCGCGTCTCCAAGGCGTTGCGGACCATCCCCAGTGAAGCCCCGCCCGCGGCTTTTGTCGAGCTTGCCTTGCCCGCCGCGCCATGAAACTTATGACGCCATGCTGTTCGCTTTAAACTCCGAACAAACCGCCATCCGCGATATGGCCCGCGATTTTGCCGCCGCGCGGATCGCGCCCCATGCGCTCGAATGGGACGAGAAGCGGCATTTTCCTGTCGACGTCCTGCGCGAGGCCGCGGCTTTGGGCATGGCCGGCATTTACACACGCGAGGAGCATGGCGGCTCCGGCCTGAGCCGGCTCGACGCGGCGCTGATTTTTGAGGCGCTGGCGGAGGGCTGCCCCTGCGTCTCCGCTTATCTCTCCATCCACAATATGTGCGCCTGGATGATCGACACTTACGGCGATGCGGCGCAGCGCGCGAAGTTTCTGCCCGGCCTGATGCGGATGGACCGGCTTGCCAGCTATTGCCTGACCGAGCCCGGCGCGGGCTCCGACGCGGCGGCGCTTTCCACCCGTGCCCGCCGTGACGGCGATCATTATGTGCTTGACGGCCAAAAGCAGTTCATCTCCGGCGCCGGCAATGCGGATGATTTTTATCTTGTGATGGCGCGCACCGGCGGACCGGGGCCGAAGGGCATTTCCTGCATCATCGTTGAGGGCGGCGCGCCCGGCGTGTCCTTCGGCGCAAACGAGCGCAAGATGGGCTGGAACGCCCAGCCGACGCGCGCGGTGATTTTTGAAGGCGCGCGCGTGCCGGCGGCGAACCTGCTGGGCGGGGAAGGCGGGGGCTTCAGCATCGCCATGTCAGGCCTTGACGGCGGGCGCGTCAACATCGGCGCCTGCTCGCTCGGCGGCGGCCAGGCGGCTCTCGACAAAGCGCTGGCCTACATGAAAGAGCGCAAAGCCTTCGGCAAACGCCTCGATGAATTCCAAGCGCTGCAATTCCGCCTGGCGGATATGGCGACGGAGCTTGAATGCGCCCGCACGTTTTTGTGGCGCGCGGCGGCCAGCCTCGACGCAAAGACACCTGACGCGGCGCGGCTCTGCGCCATGGCCAAGCGCGTGGCGACAGACACCGGGTTCAAAACCGCCAATGACGCTCTGCAATTGCTGGGGGGCTATGGATATCTCAGCGATTACGGCATCGAGAAGATTGTCCGCGATCTGCGCGTGCATCAGATTCTTGAAGGCACCAACGAGATCATGCGGCTGATCGTGGCGCGCGCTCTGGTGGGGCGGTGAGGCGCGGCTCACGCGGCCAGCGTCTTAACCTTTGCATCGATTGCGCCGCCGGACAGCCGGCGCGCGGCGCGCAGGTCATATTCCCCTTGCAGCCCGAGCCACAATTCCGCGCTGGTTCCGA
>JANYFM010000084.1 GCA_025362655.1 Hyphomicrobiales bacterium
AAGGCCGCAAAACCCGCACCGTGCCGGTTATTTCCCGGGTTCAGCGGGCGATCTGTGATTATATCGCGCTTTGCCCGTGGCCGCTGCCAGCCAATGGTCCGTTGTTTTTAGGCGAAAAAGGCGGCCCCCTGTCACCGCGCATTCTCCAACTGGCGATAGAGCGGCTGCGTGGCGCGCTGGGCCTGCCGGACACTGCAACGCCCCACGCCCTGAGACACTCGTTCGCGACGCATCTGCTGGCGCGCGGCGGCGATCTACGCACGATCCAGGAACTGCTGGGCCATGCCTCGCTCTCGACGACGCAGATTTACACAGCGGTCGACTCAACGCGGCTGCTGGATGCGTGGCGCTCCGCCCATCCGCGCGCTCAAACCCCCTTGAACCCGCCGCGCCGGGCATAGGCCCATAGCGCCGACACCTTTCGCCAGAGCCTTCCCTTGCTGCCGAGCAGGCCCGCCTCCTCCAGCCCCTTGCGGATCGCCGCTTTCAGCGGCGCCACCCGCGCATGGGCCCATTCATGAACACGCACAAAAAGCTCATAGAGCCGCCGGAACCAGCCGATCGTCAGCAGCTTATCCTTGCAGGTCTTAAACAGGAATGAGACCAGCCCAAGCCGCAGCACATCTGTCGCCAGATAGGTGAAGCCGCCAAGCAGCCACTGCCCCTTGGCCAGCAGCCAAAGCGCCAGTATTTTCACCGGCTCGACCGCGACAAGCGGAATGAGGAAGACGATGAGTGTCGGATAGGGCGGCAATTTTTCCATGAACCTCTCGACCGCCGCTTTGAGGCGCTCCAGCGGAATATGATCGATGATCCAGCGGACGATGGGTTGCAGCCGCTCCCACAGCCAGGACACGCCGAGGAAAATCAAAGCCAGCGCGGTCCAAAATATTCGCTTCATTCGGTTTCGGCCTTGTTTCGGGCGGCGGCTGCCGCGTCACATATTTGAACGAAACGTGGATCAAAAGCAGCCCTTGATTATGGCGGGGATCACGTTAACTCTCCAGCCTCGGGGAACAGGGAGCAAAAATATGTCAGGCGGACACGGCGCGCATGTCGAAGGCGGCAACAAGGGCGTTGCCCTGCTGATCGCGATACTGGCTCTCATTCTCGCGCTGTCGGAAACCGGGGCAAAGAACTCCGAACACGAATCGACAGCCTTCAATATCGAAGCCACCAATTTGTGGAATTTCTTTCAAGCAAAGACCATCCGCCGGACAACCCTGCAAACGGCGGCCGAAGATGCCGGGACGCGTCTGCCCGGCATCGCCGACGCCGCGGTCAAAGCCGCGACGGAAAAGCAAATCACCGGCTGGAAGGCCACCGCCGAGCGTTATGAAACCGAGCCCTCAACACAGGAGGGGCGGCGTGAACTGATGGCCCGCGCCAAAATCGCTGAGGACAAGCGCGATCTTTCCAACACGCGCCGCCATCACTTCGAACTTGCTTCGGCTCTGCTGCAAATCGCGATTGTTCTGGCCTCCGCCATGATCATCACCGGCATCGGCTGGCTGATCTGGCTTTCGGGCGCGCTGGGGGTCATCGCTGTCGGGTTCAGCGTGATCGCCATCGTCGCGCCGAATGCGATTCACCTGTTTTAAGAGGCTGGGCCGCGCCCGTCAGATGTGAATGGCCCGCTTATCGACAGCGAGCGCGGCTTCACGCACGGCCTCCGACAAAGTTGGGTGCGCGTGACAGGTCCGCGCAAGGTCTTCCGCCGACCCGCCAAACTCCATGAGGACGGCGGCCTCGGCGATCAGTTCGCCCGCGCCGTGGCTGAGGATATGCACGCCCAGCACGCGGTCGGTCGCGGCATCCGCGAGAATTTTCACAAAGCCTTCCGTGTGGCGCATGGCGCGCGCCCGGCCGTTGGCAGTGAAGGGGAACCTGCCGGTTTTGTAAACGACGCCGGCGGCTTTCAGCTCCTCCTCGGTTTTGCCGACGCTGGCGATTTCCGGGCTCGTGTAGACGACACCGGGAATGACATCGTAGTTCACATGGCCGTGCTGTCCCGCGAGAATTTCGGCGACCGCCGTTCCCTCATCCTCCGCCTTATGCGCCAGCATGGGCCCGCGCACGACATCGCCGATAGCGTAAATTCCCGGGACATTGGTCTGGAATCGTCCATCGATGACGACACGCCCGCGCTCAATCGCGACGCCCGCGGCCTCAAGTCCTAGGCCGTCAATATAGGGCCGTCGTCCGGTGGCGACGAGCACAACGTCGCCTGAAAGCGTCTCAGCGGCGCCGCCGGCAACCGGTTCGAAGGTGACCCCGGCGCCGGATTTGGTTTTGCTGACCGCGGTGACCTTCGAGGAGAGGCGAAAGATCACGCCGTTCTTTTCCTCTATGCGCTGATATTGTTTGGCGACGTCGGCATCAATGCCGGGCAGGATGCGGTCGAGATATTCCAACACGGTCACGCGCGCGCCTAGCCGCCGCCAAACGGAGCCCAGCTCCAGCCCGATGACGCCCGCGCCGATGATAATCAGTTCGCCCGGCGCCTTCTCCAGCGACAGCGCGCCGGTGGAGGATACAATGGTTTTCTCATCGAATTCCACTGTGACGCCAGGAGGCGTTGCCACGTCCGATCCGGTGGCGATGACGATGTTTTTAGCCTCAAGCGCTGTGACTTTTC
>JANYFM010000022.1 GCA_025362655.1 Hyphomicrobiales bacterium
GATGACCTGCGCGAAGAGGCCGGGGAGCACCATCCGGCTGGTGAACACCACCCGGCCGGTGAACACCACCTGGCCGGTGAACACGATGGCTCCGAGGCCCATGAGCCCGCCGCCCTCCGCGCCCATCCCGATGGGGATGAGGAGGATGGCGATGGCGATGGCGAGGAGCACGACGAAGAAATCGTCGAACAGCTCGGCGGCGACGCGATGGAGGAAATACCGGTGCGCGCGCCGCGCCTGCGCCGCCAGTATAAAATTCAGGAGGTCATCAAGCGCCGCCAAGTGCTGCTGGTTCAGGTCGTCAAGGAGGAGCGCGGCAACAAGGGCGCGGCGCTGACCACCTATCTGTCGCTGGCGGGACGCTATTCCGTGCTGATGCCCAATACCGCCCGGGGCGGCGGCATTTCCCGCAAAATCACTGATTCGATGGACCGCAAGCGCTTGAAGGAGATCGCCGGCGAGCTGGAGGTTCCCGAGGGCATGGGCGTCATTCTGCGCACTGCCGGCGCGAGCCGCACGCCGCAGGAGGTTCGCCGCGACTTCGAATATCTGATGCGCATGTGGGAAACCGTGCGCGAGGTGACACTGAAATCCTCGGCGCCGACCCTTGTTTACGAGGAGGGATCGCTGATCAAACGCTCGATCCGCGATCTCTACAACAAGGACGTCGAGGAAATCCTTGTGTCGGGCGAGGCCGGCCATGCGGAGGCGCGCGCCTTCATGAAGCTGCTGATGCCCAGCCAGGCCAAATCCGTTGTGTTCTGGAACGAGCCGCAGCCTTTGTTCGCCAAACACAGCGTCGAATCCCAGCTCGACGCCATGTATTCAAACCAGGTCACGCTGAAATCCGGCGGTTATATCGTCATCAACCAGACAGAGGCTCTGGTCGCCATTGACGTCAACTCCGGGCGCTCGACGCGCGAACACAATATCGAAGACACCGCCGTGCGAACCAACCTTGAGGCCTCGGACGAGGTGGCGCGGCAGCTTCGCCTGCGCGATCTCGCCGGCCTCATTGTCATCGATTATATCGACATGGAGGAGAACCGGAACAACCGGGCGGTCGAGCGGCGCATCAAGGACGCGCTGAAAAACGACCGCGCGCGCATCCAGGTCGGGCGCATCTCGCATTTCGGCCTGCTGGAAATGTCGCGCCAGCGCATCCGCACCGGCGTGCTGGAGGGCTCGACCATCCCCTGCCCGCATTGCGCGGGCTCGGGCATGGTACGCTCCACCGCCTCCATCGCGCTGCATGTGCTGCGCGTGCTGGAGGACGCGCTGATCAAGAGCGCCGTCCACAATATCACCGTGCGCACGCGCACCGGGGTCGCGCTGTATATCCTCAATCAGAAGCGCGGTCATCTGCACGATATCGAAAAGCGCTTCGGTGTGACCGTCAATGTCGCCGCTGACGACGCGCTGACCGGCGCCGTCTATCACGCGATTGAGCGGGGCGAGCTGGCCTCGCCCCCGCTTGAATACCAGCGGACGGATCTGGTGCGTGTCGATTCCATCGGGCCGGAGACCGGCGGCGAGGATGAAGAGGAAGAAATCGGGGTCGAGGAGGCCGGGGCGGAGGAAAACACTTCCGAGGCCTCTGAGGGCGGGGAAAACGCCGGCGATGAAGCATCGGAGGACGCCGACGCCAAGCGCCGCCGCCGCCGCCGGCGCCGCAGAGGCCGCGGCGATCGCGAAGGCGGGCCGTTCCAGCCGCTCGACGCGCCGCAGCCCCCAGACGCCGCGCTGGCGGTGATGGCGCATGTCGCCGGCGATTTCCCGGCGACACTTGCGGACGCCACAGTTTCCGATGGCGACAGCGACGAGACCGAAGCGGCGCAATTCGAGGTTGAGGGCGCCGCTCCCGAAGGCGATGACCAAAGCCGGCGCAGCCGCCGGCCGCGCCGGGGTGGACGCAACCGCCACCGCGACGGCGACCGTCCTCAAAGGTCTGCCAGCTTCGGCAATGAGCCGCAGCCGGATTTCGGGGAACCCGCGCATGCCCCGGAACACGCGCCCGCTGTAAGCGCGCATGAAACGGTCCCGCATCATGAAGCGGCGCCCGCCCGGGTTGAAGCTCAGGCGGAGCCGGTTCACGAGCATCCGCCCGTGCCCGAGCCCGCGCATTCCGAACCCGCAGCGCATGCGCCTGTCATCGCGCCAGCGCAGGCTGCGCCCAATGCGGCGGAGCCGCAGCCGGCTCGCGCGGCACGATTGCCGGAAGCGGTTGTTGATCCCAATCAGCCCAAACGCGCGGGCTGGTGGCAAAAGGCTAAGGAAAGCTTCGGCGGGAACTGATCCGCCAAGCCTCTGAAACGGAAAGCCTCTGAAAAGAATCAGGCTTCGCTTCAAACAAAAGCGATTTCTGATTCATTTCAAAATCTTGCCGCGGTTATTTCAGCCAGTTTTTAAGGCGCTTCACAGCTTCGATCATGTCGCTTTCGCCGCCGGCAAAAGATAACCGAAGGGTGGCGTGCCCGCGCCTCGCGTCAAAATCGAGGCCGGGTGTCGCGGCGACGCCGGCCTCCTCCAGCATGCGCGCGCAAAAGGCGCGGGAATCGCCGGTCAGCCGGCTGACATCGGCGTAGACATAGAAAGCTCCGTCGGCGGGGTGGAAGTCTCCCAGCCCGATGCCCGGCAACGCGTCCAGCAAAATGGCGCGGTTGCGGGCATAGCCGGCGCGCACGGCTTCGAGTTCTTCGCGCGCCGAAAAGGCCGCCTCGGCCCCGATCTGACTCAATGTGGGCACGGATATCGACAGGTTCTGCTGCAATCTCTCGATGGGCCGCACAAGCGCATCGGGCACGATCATCCAGCCGATGCGCCAGCCGGTCATGCAAAAGTATTTGGAGAAGGAATTCACCACGACAGCGCGCCGGGTGAACTCCAGCGCGCTGCGGGCGGGCCGCTGATAGGTGAGGCCGTGATAGATTTCATCCGAAATGAAAGCGATCCCGAGGCGGTCGCACGCTTGGCAAATTCCGCGCAGCGCTTCGTCCGTCAGCATGGTTCCCGAGGGGTTGGCGGGGCTCATCAGCAGCACGCCATCGAGCGGCTTTTGCGCATGGGCCGCCTCGATCATGGCGGCGCTGACGGCGTGGCGGCTATCGGCTGTGGTTTCCAAAATGACGGGTTCAATGCCGAAGGCGCGCATCATATTCGCGTAGGGCGGATAGCCGGGCGACTGGATGGCGACCCTCGCGCCCGCGTCAAACAGCGCTAGAAATGCCAGGATGAAGGCGCCGGACGAGCCCGCCGTCGCCACGACATTGCCGGGCGAAACCGCCAGCCCATAGGTATCCTGATAGTGCCGGGCGATGGCGGCGCGCAGGCTGGGCCGGCCCAGCGCGAGGGTATAGCCGATCCGCCCGCCCGCCATGGCGGCATTGACCGCCGCGCGCGCCGCCATCGGGGCGGGAGCGCCGGGCTCGCCGACTTCCATGTGGATGACGGAATGGCCGGCCGCTTCACGCACGGCGGCGGCGCTCATCACGTCCATAACGATGAAGGGGGCGACCTGGCTGCGCGCCGAGGCTTTTAGCGCGGCAATGGTTTGGGCGCGGCAGGGGCGCGCGGAGTTTTCGCTCATAACCGGAAACCCGCTTGGAAAACTTGCCTGGAAAACTTGCCTGGGATTGCGGATCGCGCCCTGCTGCCGCCATAATGGGCTCCGTAAGGAACATGGGAACCAGCGAGGACGGCGTGCCGCAGCGGCTTTTGCACCCTTCGATTATCAGCCGCCGCGGAACGGCGCCAGCCCGCCGTGTCCTCGCCCTCATCGCGGCGGCGGCGCTGGCGCTGCCGGCTCCACCCGCCGCCGCCCAGGCGGGCACCGGACCCGGCATCATCCGCGATGCGGAAATCGAACAATTAATGCGCGATTACGCGCACCCGGTTTTGCGCGCCGCCGGCGTCAACACGGGGGCGACGCGGATTATTCTCGTCAACGACCGCGGATTTAATGCCTTCGTCGCCGACGGCCGCAAGATTTTCATCAATCTGGGCGCGCTGATGGAGGCCAAAACGCCGAATGAGATCATCGGCGTGCTCGCCCACGAGACCGGCCATATCGCCGGCGGCCATTTGTCGAATCTGCACCAAGAGGTGGCCCGGGCGCAGATCATGTCGATCATCGGCATGCTCGCGGGCGCCGGGGCGCTGGTGGCGACGGCGCGCAACAACCGCCCGGGCTCGCCCGTCGGCTCCGACGCGGCGGGCCAGGCCGGACTGCTGCTGGGGCCGCAGGAACTGGTGCGGCGCTCGCTGCTTTCCTATGTGCGCGCCCAAGAGGAAGCCGCCGACCGCGCGGCGGTCAAATATCTTACGGCGACGGGTCAATCGCCCAAGGGGCTGCTGACAACGCTGGAGCGTTTCCAGAACGATTCCTTGTTCCGCACCACATCCATCGATCCCTATACGATTTCCCATCCGCTGCCGCGCGAACGGCTGTCCAATCTGGAGACCGCCGCCAAGGCCAGCCCGACCTTTGGCGCCGTGGACACCCCCGCCCTGCAAACGCGGCACGATCTCATGCGCGCCAAGCTCGTTGGCTTCATCGGCAATGCCTCGGAAGTGGCGCGGCGCTATCCGATCTCTGACAATTCAATGGCGGCGCGCTATGCCAGGGCGGTCTCCGCCTACCGGGTCGGACGCCAGGCCGAAGCCATCGGCCTGATCGACGGGCTGATCGCGGCGCAGCCGGGCAATCCCTATTTTCATGAATTGAAGGGCCAGGCGCTGCTGGAGGCGGGGCGCGCCCGCGAATCCATCGCCCCGCTGCGCCGCGCCGCCGCGCTCGCCCCGGCGGGACAGCCGATCCGCGTCATGCTCGGCCATGCGCTGGTCGCTTCGGACCAGACGGCGGAGGCGATTTCCGTGCTGACCAAAGCGTCCCAGGGCGACAGCGAGGATGGCGACGCCTATCAGTTCCTCGCCATGGCTTACGACCGCAGGAACGATGTTCCGCAGGCGCAACTGGCCGCGGCGCAGGGGTTTTTCCTTGCCGGCCAATATGTCGAGGCGCGCACCCAGGCCGACCGGGCCAAAAAGCAGTTCAAAGAGGGCTCGCCCGGCTGGCTGAAGGCCGACGATATCCTGAATTACCGCCCGCCGAAGTTCGATTAGGATATTCACCATCACGCCATCGTGTCCGCCGCTTCATTCGACTGGAGGGTTTTGGCGCGTTATGGTTGGTCTCAACACGTCCGGTTCGGAGATTTCGATGATTCTGAGAGCTTTCGCCCGCCTTCTGGCCGGTCCCGCGCTGGCGTGCGCGCTGCTTGCCGCCCCCGCCGGCGCCGAAGTGTCGCCCGCCCAGCGCGTCGAGATTGAGGGCATCATCAAGGATTATCTGCTGAAAAATCCGGACGTGCTGCGCGATGCGCTCGCGGAAATGGAGCGCAAGCAAAAGGCCGACGAGGAACAGGCCCGTTCCAAAGCTGTCGCCGACCAAGCGCCGCTAATCTACAATTCGCCGCGCCAGGCGGTGCTGGGCAATCCCAACGGCAAAGTGACCCTCGTCGAATTCTTCGATTACAATTGCGGCTATTGCAAAAAAGCGCTCGACGATCTCGCCAAGCTCGTCAAGGAAGAGCCGGAGCTGCGTGTGGTCATCAAGGATTTCCCGGTTTTAGGCCCTGGCTCGGTCGAGGCGGCGGAGGTCGCGACCGCGCTGCGCGCTCAGTTCAAAGGCGACAAATACTGGCAGTATCACCAGAAGCTGCTGACGATGAAAGGACAGATCGGAAAGGTCCAGGCGCTGGCAGTGGCAAAGGAATTGGGCGCCGACTTGACCAAGCTCGACAAGGATTTGGCCGACCCCGCGACCCGCGCCAGCATCCAAGAGGTCATGCAGATCGCTGACACCCTGTCACTGACGGGCACGCCGTCCTATGTGCTGGCCAATGATGTTGTTGTCGGCGCCGTCGGCTATGACGCGTTGAAGGAAAAAATCGTCAACGTGAAGAAATGCGGCAAGACCGCCTGCGGGTGAGCCGGCGCTTATCGTTGCCGCTGATATACGAAAGGGCATGAGCATTGACTCATGACCCTTGGCATTAAACCTCGTTAAAACTTCAACGCCGGCGTTTGCAGCACCTGGCCGTTGCCGGAGGGCGCGTTCGGCGCGTCTTTGTAGAAACGCGACTCGGTGCCCTCTTTCAGTTTGGCTTTTTCCTGTTCGGCCTCCTGCCGTTTGAAATAATCGGCTTGGGCTTTGCGGGCATTCCCATAGGGATCGGGCGCCGGCGCTGCCGCCTGCGATTTCAGAGCGCGCGGGACGGCGGCTTGTTTGGCGGGTTTTGCGGCACGGGGGCTGCCAGCGGGCGCATCGCCAACCGGCCCGGAAACGGTGAAATTGGGCTTTGGCGGTCCGCTGAAATCATAAGGTTTTGCCGGCGTCTGAGCGGCGCAGGTTTGCGCAGCGGCGGATAGGCAAAGCAAAGCAAAAATGGATGCGGCGCGCATGATCCCTGACCTCAAAGGCCCGGGAACCTTTCAACGCCGCCGGCGCAAAACTGTCAACCGTCACAACCCGAGCCTGTCCCCTCCACGCCCGTCCGCGTTGCGCCCGCCGCCGCCCCTTCGTATACACCCCGGCAGATTCATAAGGCCCCGTCCGGGGCCGCATTACGGGATTTTCAATGCTCGACGGCATGCGCAAGGCCTCCCAGGGCTGGCTTGGCAAAATTGTCATGGCTGTGGTTGTTGGCTTTATCAGCCTGTCATTCGTTATCTGGGGCGTCGGCGATATTTTTCGCGGCTTCGGCTCGAACACGGTTGCCAGGGTCGGCAAGACGGAAATCCCGGCGGAGGCGGTGCGCAACGCCTATCAGACGCAATTGCAGCAATTGCAGCGCCAATCCCGCCGCGCCGTCACCAATGAGCAGGCGCGCGCCCAGGGGCTCGACACGCGCGTCATCGGCAAGCTGATCGCCGATGCGGCGCTTGACGGGCGGGCGCGGGAACTGGGCCTTTCCATGTCGGATGCGGAAATCGCCAAGACCATTTTGACCGATCCGACCTTCGCCGGCCCCACGGGCAAATTCGACTCGGCGAAATTCAACGAAATTCTGCGCGATAACGGCTATTCCGAACGCAGCTTTGCCGCCGAGCAGCGCAGGGTCTATCTGCGCCAGGAACTCGTCGATGCCCTCGCCGGCAATGCCGGCGTGCCCAAAGCGGCGCTGGAGGCGATCCACCGCTTCCGCAATGAGGCGCGCAGCGTCGATTATTTTGAACTTCCCGCGGAGGCCGCGGGCGAAATCAAATCCCCCGATGACGCGACGCTTCAAGCCTGGTTTGACGCGCGCAAACAGGGGTTCCGCGCGCCGGAATACCGCGGGCTCGTGACGCTCCAAGTCACGCCGGCGCTGCTGGCGGACGCGGCAAGCGTGCCGGATGCGGACGCGCTCGCCGCCTATGAGCGCGACAAGGCGCGGCTTTACACGACGCCGGAAAAGCGCGCGGTGGAGCAGGTTTTGTTCGCCGACGAAAAGACCGCTGGCGAGGCCAGCGCGAAAGTTATCGCCGGCGAAAGCCTTGAGGCGGCCGCGGAGGCTTTCAAAACCCCCATTGTGCCGATCGGCGAGATGACGAAGGCCGAGATATTCGACAAGGCGCTGGCGGAGGCCGCTTTTGGTCTGGCGCAGGGCGCTGTCAGCGCGCCGTTCAAGGGGCAGTTCGGCTACATGCTGGCACGCGCGGCGAAGGTGACACCTGAAGCTGTGAGGCCCTTAGCCGAGGTTGTCGAACAGTTAAAGCGCGATATAGCCGCGCAGCGGGCCAAGAAAAGCGTCGCGGATTTGCGCGATAAAATCGAGGACGAGCGCACTTCGGGCAAAGCGCTGGCGGATGCGGCGAAAGCCGCCGGGCTTGCGCCGGTTGTGTTTGACGCTGTCGATCAGAGCGGCCGCGATAAAACCGGCAAGGAGATTCAAAGCCTGCCGGAGCGCGAGGCGCTGCTGCGCGCCGCCTTCGCCTCCGATGTCGGCGTCGACAACGAGACGCTCAACACCAAAGACAGCGGCTACGTTTGGTTCGAGGTCAGCGGCGTTGAAAAAGCGCGCGAGCGGGCCCTCGCTGAAGTCAAAGACCAGGCTGCCGCCGCCTGGCGCGATGATGAGATTTCGCGGCTTTTGAGCGCGAAGGCCTTGGGAATCGTTAAGCGGATCGACGGCGGCGAGGCGATGGAGGACATTGCCAAAGCGGAGGGCGGCCTTGAATTGCGCCACGACGGCAACGTGCGCCGCTCCGATCCGGGCTCTCTGCCGGCGGGCGCGGCGGCGCGCGTGTTCTCGGTGGTGACGGGCAGGGCGGGGTCGGCCGAAGCCGCCAATCAGTCCCGCATCGTCTTCAAAGTGCTCGATGCCGTGACGCCCGTGATGGACGCGGACAGCGAAACAAATAAAAGCGTCGAAGCGCAATTGCGGACCTCCATCGGCGAGGACATCCTCGTGCAATATCTAGCGAAATTGCAGCTTGATCAGGGCGTGGTCATCAATGATGCCGCCGCCCGCGCCGCGACCGGCGGCAGCGCCGAGCCCAACTGAGCCCGCCATGTTCGAGCCATCCTTCGAGACCTTCGCGGCGGCGTTTGATGCGGGGCGCCCCGGCCTCATTTGCGCGCGGCTGATCGGCGACCTGGAGACGCCGGTCTCGGCTTTCCTAAAATTGAGCGCGGGCCGGAGCGGCAATATTTTCCTGCTGGAATCCGTCGAGGGCGGCGCCGCGCGCGGCCGCTATTCGATGATCGGCCTTGATCCCGATGCGGTATGGCGCGCCAACGGCGATGCAAGCGAGATCAACCGCTCGGCGCTGACGGACGCGCGGGCATTCGCTCCCTGCCCCGGCAAGCCGCTCGAAGCGCTGCGCGCCTTCATTGAGGAGAGCGCCATCGCCGATGACGCCAGCCTGCCGCCGATGGCGGCGGGCGTGTTCGGCTATCTGGGTTATGACGTGGTCCGGCAAATGGAGCGCCTCGCGCCGGCCAAACACGACCCCATCGGCGTGCCCGATGCCGTGATGATCCGCCCGACGGTCATGGTGGTTTTCGATTCCGTGAAGGATGAAATCTGCGTGGTGAGCCCGGCGCGGCCGCGCCCCGGCCTCTCGGCGCGCGCAGCCTATGAAGGCGCCTGCGGGCGCCTCGAGGCGATCACCGCGACGCTGGAGGGGCCGCTTGCCGCGGCGCCGCCGGCCGCTGATCCGCATTTGCTGGCGGCGGCCTCGGTCTCCAACACGCCGCGGGAGCGGTTTCTCGACATGGTCGGGCGCGCAAAAGAATATATCGCCGCCGGCGATATATTTCAGGTGGTGCTGTCACAGCGATTCACCGCGCCGTTCGCGCTGCCCCCCTTCTCGCTCTATCGCGCGCTGCGCCGCGTCAATCCCTCGCCTTATCTGTGCTACCTCGATTTCGGCGGTTTTCAGATTGTCGTCTCCAGCCCTGAAATTCTCGTGCGGGTCCGGGATGGCGAGGTGACGATACGCCCAATCGCGGGCACCCGTTGGCGCGGCAAAACGCCCGCCGAGGACGAGGCTCTCGCGGCGGAACTGCTGGCCGATCCCAAGGAGCGCGCCGAGCATCTGATGCTGCTCGATCTCGGCCGAAACGACGTCGGGCGCGTGGCGGAAATCGGCAGCGTCGATGTGACCGCGAAATTTTTCGTCGAGCGCTACAGCCATGTGATGCACATCGTTTCCAATGTCGTCGGCAGGCTGCGCGGCGGCTTGGGCGTTATCGACGCGCTGAGCGCCGGCTTTCCGGCGGGCACGGTGTCGGGAGCGCCGAAAGTGCGGGCGATGCAGATCATCGACGAGCTGGAAACCGACAAGCGCGGCATCTACGGCGGCTGCATCGGCTATTTCGGCGCGTCCGGCGAAATGGACACATGCATCGTGCTTCGCACGGCCATCATCAAGGATGGTTTTATGCACGCGCAGGCCGGCGCGGGTCTCGTCCATGATTCTGTGCCCGCCAGCGAACACACAGAATGTGTCAACAAGGCAATGGCTTTGTTCCGCGCGGCGGAGGAGGCGGTGCGCTTCGCGACGAGGGGGAAACGGGGGCAGTAGGGGGCGGCAGCGCGTCTTTGAGGGCCGGCGATCAGCGCGGCAATCAAAAAACCAGCACGACAACCGCCATGCACCCGACGATGAGGACAAGCCCGCCGATCAGCATGGGAAGCAGCGTATCGCCTTTGGATGTTTCCTCCGGCGCAAGCGCGCCGCGCGCCTCGTCAGCATCGACGATAACCGGCTTGTCCTCACGCGGAGCTTGATTCATCTCGACACTTGCCTGAAAGCCGTTCCGAGTCAGAAGCGGCATTACTTCTTGGGCCGTTTGCGGTCGCGCCCACCCTTTGAAATCGCGGCGGGCGCGGCATCCAGATGCCCCTGTGCGCTTTTCACCTCGTCGAGCCGGGGTCGTTTTCCTCCGCTCATGCCTTCATCCGTCGCTATCTGCAAAGCGATGGCGTCCGCCTCCCACTGAACCAGAATTCCCGCCTTCTCTTTTTTTGTCAGCGCGTCGTGCGTCACAACATCCGCCGGAGCATCAAAGGCCGTTGTTGGGCTGACCTTCGCGGCGTCGACAAGCTTTTTGCGGGTTTCGGGCGCGGATTTTGTTTCATCGGACTTCATCGACACACCTCTTCAACGGGGCGCGGCGCGGCGCCTGTGAACGTTCAACGCGAGCCGCGCCACCTGCGAATTCCGCAAGCGGGCCTAATCGATCACTTCGAGGATTTGGCGCGTGCGCGGGTCAACCAGAACCGGCCGCCCGTTAAGGATTGTGTAACGATACCCGCGCGCGCCGTATTCGGGCGGCACCTCATAGTACACCACACCATTTTCGGGCAGCACGCCGCCCACCACAAGCGGCGCGTCGTAGGAATAGGAAACATGCCGCTGGCCCACGGCATATTCACGGAAACGAGGCCTCTGGTCGAGGCCAAGCAGTCCGGAAATTCCCCCGCCGATGCCCCCGAGAACACCGCCGACGACACCACCCACAGGCCCGGCGGCGCGATTGCCTTCGCGGGCGCCGTCCTCAACGCCGTTAACGACCCCCTGCGCGCCTGCGCCGAAGGTGAACGCGAGATATACCGCCGCGGCGGATGTTAGGATTTTGACAGACATGGATGCTCCAGAAAAAGATGCCTAACGCGCTCAAAACCATGCGTTAATTTGGCTTGTTGAGGGCGGTCTCCGGGAAAGGACCAAACGGCTCTGCCTTTCTCCTCCACAACCCTAGTCTGAAACGCCGGCGGCGCGGCAGCCTCGGAATCTACTCAGAATCCTGTCCGCTGGCGCCCGAAAGCCTCTCCCCGCGTAAGCAAGCCTTCACACAATTCCGCCACAATGGAGCCAAGGGCTTTTCCAACGGGGATTTTTCATGAGACTGGACCAATTGCACGAGACCGCCGAGGTTTTGCCGCTGCGGGAGCGGCGCGAGGCGACGGCGGCGCGGATGCTCGGGCGGCTGGTCTCGCTGAATGGCATGCAGGGCATTGTCGCCAGCCGGCTGGCCCCCGACACGCTGGACCAATGGTCGATAGGCCATCTTATCACCATCAAGCACGGCGCGGCGCGGCTTGTGGGCGTCGTCTGCGAGATCGCTGCCGAGGGGCACCTCTGGAACGAAAGCGAAGGCAATATCGCCCATATCAAGATCGAGCTATCCGGCGAAATCAATGACGATGAGAACGGCCAGCCGCGGTTTTTCCGCGGCATTCGCTCTTATCCCGAGCTCGGCGCGCTGACCCACCGCATCCGCGCCCGCGATTTGGCCGCCATCTACGCGTTCAGCGGGCGCGCCGGCATTGAAATCGGCAAACTCTCCCAGGATGAGAGCATCCCCGCGGTGGTCAGCGTCAAGGAACTGGTGAGCCGGCATTTCGCTGTTATCGGCTCGACCGGCGTCGGCAAGACCACCTCGGTCTGCACGCTGATCCACCGCTGCATCGGCGGCAGGCCCAATCTGCGGGTGCTGATTGTCGATCCCCACAATGAATATGCCAACCATTTTCCCGATCATTCAATTGTGTTGGATTCCACCAATCTCGAAATCCCCTTCTGGATGTTCAAATTCGAGGAAATGCTCGACATTATCTACACCGGGCGCAAACCCTCGGCGGACGAGATCGATGCGCTCTATGATGTCATCAAGACCGCCAAAGCCCGGTTCGCTGGCCCGCAGGCCGCTGCCGCGGCGGCTCCCAGCGCCATAAGGCGCGCCCCGGGGCCGGAAACCGCTCAGGTCAGCGCGGATTCGCCCCTGCCCTACCGCATCGGCGACGCCCTCAAAATTCTTGATGAATGGATGGGCCTGCTCGACAAGCGCTTTTCCATCACGGATCTGCGCGCCCTGCGCAACCGCCTTGAGGCCCTCGCCCGCGATCCCCGTTATAAATTCATGTTCGGCAAGACTCTGATCGAAGACAATATGGCGAAGGTTGTGTCGCGCATTTTCCGCATCCCGATGGAGGGCCTGCCGGTCACCATTGTGCAACTGGCGGGGCTGCCCAACGAGGTCGTCAATTCCGTCGTCTCCGTGCTGGCGCGGATGTCCTTTGATATTTCGTTTTGGGGCGGCGGCGCCTATGAGATCGTGATGGTCTGCGAGGAGGCGCACCGCTACATTCCCAATGACTTGTCGCTGGGCTTTGGGCCGACGCGCACCGCCATCGGGCGCATCGCCAAGGAGGGGCGCAAATACGGCGCCTCGCTGGCAATCGTCTCGCAGCGCCCGTCCGAGCTTGACGCCACCATCCTCTCGCAATGCTCCAGCATGTTCGCCATGCGCCTGCCCAATGACATGGACAAGGCGATCATCAAATCCGCCCTGGCCGAATCCTCGGCCAGCATTGTGTCGTTCCTCTCCTCCATCGCCGACCGCGAGGCTATCGCTTTCGGCGAAGCCATTCCGACGCCGATGCGCATGAAATTCGCTGTGCCGACGCACCGCATGGCCAGCGCCGCTCCCGGCTCCGAGACAGCGGCCGAGGCCGCGCGGCTCGAGCAGTCCGATCTGCTGAAAATGGTGGGAAGGCTGCGCGGGGAATACGGCGGGGAGTGAGCCCGGCGCGCGCGCCGACACGCGCGCTTGACGCAAGCTCCCCGCGTGTCGGAAAAGGCATGAGATTTCCCTCGGGGCCGCACGGCCCGCTCCGGATATTCCATGCCCCGCGTCACGCTGATCGACAATTACGACAGTTTCACTTGGAACCTCGTGCATTACCTCGGGTCGCTGGGGGCGGAGGTGAGCGTGCTTCGCAATGACAGCGCTTCAGTCGGCGATGTCATGGCGGACGATCCCGATGCCATCGTGCTCTCGCCCGGACCCTGCACGCCCAAAGAGGCGGGCATCTGCCTTGATCTCATCGCGGCCGCCGGCGCGGACGTGCCTTTGTTCGGCGTCTGCCTCGGCCATCAGGCGATAGGCGACGCCTATGGCGGCAAAGTCGTGCGCGCGCCGCAGCCGGTGCATGGCAAGCTCAGCGAAGTCCTGCACCAGGGCGGGACGGTTTTTCGCGGCATCAACGGCCCGTTTCAGGCGACGCGCTACCACTCGCTGGTGATTGACCGCGCCACAATGCCGGCCGATCTCGCTGTCACCGCTGAAACCGCCGATGGCCTCGTGATGGGGGTCTCCCATCGCTCCCGTCCCGCGCACGGCGTGCAGTTTCACCCGGAGAGCATTTTGAGCGAGCACGGGCATCTCATCTTAAAGAACTTCCTTGATCTCGCGCAAAGCTGGAACAGGACGGGGCGCAAACGCGCCGGGGAGCGCTGAATGGAAGCCTTTAAACCCCTTCTCGGGAAAACCGCGGCCGGGGCAAGCCTGACCCGCGCCGAGGCGGAGCGCGCCTTCGAGCATATGCTGTCGGGGGAAGTGACGCCGGCGCAGATGGGCGCGTTTTTGATGGCGCTGCGGGTGCGCGGCGAAAGCGTTGAGGAAATCACCGGCGCGGTGACCGCCATGCGCGCCAAAATGCTTGTCGTCAAAGCCCCCGCCGGGGCCATCGACATTGTCGGCACCGGCGGCGACGGCTCGGGCTCCTACAATGTTTCGACGCTCGCCGCGCTGATCACGGCGGCCTGCGGCGCGCCTGTCGCCAAGCATGGCAACCGCGCGCTGTCGTCAAAATCGGGCGCGAGCGATGTGCTGGGCGCGCTGGGCGTCGCCGTCGGCATCGGCCCGAGACAGGTCGAGGCCTGCATCCGCGAGGCCGGCATCGGCTTTATGATGGCGCCCACTCATCATGCGGCGACGCGCCACGTGGCGGCGGCGAGGGTGGAGCTGGGCACGCGCACTATTTTCAATATTCTGGGGCCGTTGTCGAACCCCGCCAATGTCAAACGCCAGGTCGCCGGCGCGTTTTCGCGCAGCCTGCTGGAGCCGATGGCGCAGGTGCTGAAAAATCTGGGCTCGGAACGCGTCTGGCTGGTTCACGGCTCCGACGGTCTCGATGAATTGACGACGACGGGACCGACTTTCGTCGTCGAACTCTTTGAGAACGCGATGCGCTCGTTCGAGGTGTTGCCGGAAGCGGCGGGACTGGCGCGCGCCAAGGCGGGCGATCTTAAAGGCGGCGATCCCGCGCACAATGCCGCGGCGATCACCGCCGTGCTGGATGGGGTGAAATCGCCCTATCGGGATATCGCGGTCCTGAATTCGGCGGCGGCGCTTATCGTGGCTGGCAAAGCGAAGGATTTAAAGGAGGGCGCGGGCCTCGCGGCGGCGGCTCTCGACAAAGGCGCGGCAAAGGCGACACTGGCAAAGCTGATAGAGGTTTCCCGCAGGGGCTGAGGGGCATGGCTGACATTCTCGACAAAATCGAACGCTACAAGCGGGCGGAAATCTCGGAAGCCAAGGTGCGCATGCCCCTGCACGCGCTGGAGCGGCAGATCCGCGACCGCTCGCCGCCGCGCGGGTTTGTCCACGCCATCGAGGACAAGCTCGGCGCCAATCAATTCGCGCTGATCGCCGAAATCAAAAAGGCCAGCCCGTCAAAAGGGCTGATCCGCGAGAATTTCGATCCCCCCGCGCTCGCCAAAGCCTATGCGAAAGGCGGCGCCGCCTGCCTGTCCGTGCTGACGGACGCGCCGTCGTTTCAGGGCAAGGCGGACTTTCTCACGGCATCGCGCGAGGCTTGCGCCCTGCCCGTGCTGCGCAAGGATTTCATGTATGATCCCTATCAGGTCTATGAGGCGCGCGCCTGGGGCGCCGACGCCATCCTGATTATCATGGCGGCTGTCGATGATGAGGCCGCCAGCGCGCTCAACAAAGCCGCTCACGATCTGAAAATCGATGTGCTCGTCGAGGTTCACAACGAGGCCGAAATGAAGCGCGCGCTGCGGCTGGAGACGCGGCTGCTCGGCATCAACAACCGCGATCTCCAAACGTTCGAAACCAATCTGGAGGTCAGCGAGCGCCTCGCCAAACTCGCGCCGAAAAACCGCATCATCGTGTCGGAGAGCGGCATCGGCGGGCGCGAGGATGTGCTGCGCATGGCGCGCGCCAATATTTTCACCGTGCTGATCGGCGAGAGCCTGATGCGCAAAGAGGATGTGCGCGCCGCCACCTATGAGCTGCTGCACGGCGCGCCTTTGCGCCAGGCGGTGAAATGAGCGGGCTGACGCATATTTCCGCCAGCGGCGAGGCCAGCATGGTCGATGTCGCCGCCAAAGCGGTGACAGAGCGTGTCGCTGTGGCCGAAGGCTGTGTGGTGATGAAGCCGGAGACTCTGGCATTGATTTTGGCGGGCGACGCCAAGAAAGGCGATGTGCTGGGCACGGCGCGCATTGCCGGCATTATGGCGGCCAAACGGACGCATGAGCTGATCCCGCTCTGCCATCCGCTGATGCTGGCGAAAATCTCCGTCGATCTCACGCCCGACGACGCGCTGCCCGGCGTGCGCGTTTCCGCCACTGCGAAAGTCGCGGGGCGGACGGGAGTGGAGATGGAGGCGCTGACCGCCGTCGCCGTGGCGTGCCTGACGGTCTACGACATGGTGAAAGCCGTCGACCGGTTCATGCGGATCGAGGCGATCGGGCTGGTCGAAAAGAAGGGCGGCAAAAGCGGGCATTGGAAGCGGGAGGGGTGAGGCGAAGCAGGCCGCCGCATCGGAGCGCCGCCGCCGCCGAAAACTTCACCCCCGGCGAGCGCATGATCGCGCGAACCGTCTCGTGGCGGGGATGCGCTCCGGGACTGAGGGCTTTGTGGAAGAATCACAATCGCCAAGTTTTGTTCTATCGCGCCGTTTCCTCCCCGTGCCATATATTCCCCATGACATCCTCCCCCTGGCTCTCCGTCGCCGAAGCCCTTTCCCGCGTGCTGGCCAGCGCGCCCGCGCCGCTGGCCGCTGAAAGCGTTGCCCTCGCGCATTGCGCGGGGCGCACGCTGGCGTCCGATCTGGCGGCGCGGCGCACGCAGCCGCCCTTCGCGGTCTCGGCGATGGACGGATACGCTGTGCGCGCGGCGGATATAGCCAGCGTGCCCGCGACGCTGCGCGTTCTGGGCACCAGCGCGGCGGGGCATGGCTTTTCCGGCGGTGTCGCGGCCGGCGAGGCGGTGCGGATTTTCACCGGCGCGCCCGTGCCCGACGGCGCCGACACCGTTATCATCCAGGAGGACACGACGGCCGGGGGCGGGTCCGTCACCGCGCTGCAAAGCGATCCCGCGGGGCGCAACATTCGCCGCGCCGGCCTCGATTTCGCGCAGGGCGAAGTGCTGCTGACGCGCGGGCGCAGGCTGGGGCCGCGCGAACTGGCGCTGGCGGGCGCGATGAACCATGGCGCGCTCCAAGTGACGCGCAAGCCGCGCGTGGCGCTGCTGGCCACCGGGGACGAGCTGGTGCAGCCCGGCGAGAACCCGGGGCCTGACCAAATCGTCGCGTCCAACACATTCGCGGTGCGCGCTTATGCGGAAGCGGCCGGCGCCGAGGTGATCGATTTGGGCATCGCCGGCGACACGTTCGAGGCGCTGGAACGCGCCATCCGCGGCGCGCGCGATGCGGGCGCCGATATTCTCGTGACGCTCGGCGGCGCCTCTGTCGGCGACCACGATCTTGTGCAGACCGCGCTGGCGCGCGAGGGCATGGAGCTGGGCTTTTGGAAAGTGGCGCTGCGGCCGGGCAAACCGTTGATGCATGGGCGCATCGGCGATATGCGCATTCTCGGCCTGCCCGGCAATCCCGTCTCGGCGATTGTCTGCGGCGTGTTGTTTCTGGCGCCGCTGATCCGCGCTTTGGCCGGCGATCCCCAGGCGGGGCGCGACCCGGCGGAGGCCGCGATCCTCGGCTGCGATTTAAAAGCCAACGACTCGCGGCAGGATTACATGCGCGCCGGGCTTTCTGAAAATCCCGCCGGGCTGCCAACCGCGACGCCGTTCGCGCGGCAGGATTCATCCATGCTGCGCGTGCTCGCGCAGTCCGAATGCCTCGTGGTGCGCGCGCCACGCGCGCTGGAGGCAAAGGCGGGTGATGTGTGCGCGGTGGTGCGGCTGTAGCCCTCACCAGCCCAGCAAAATCACCAGCCGCATCCAGCGCATAAAGGCGATCACGGCCGCCGCGGCAAACCCGTAAAGCCCGCCGAAACAATGGCGGGCGAGAATGTAATATTTAAAAAACTGCCAGGGAAATTCGATGGGCAGCCGCAGCATCATGGCAACGCGGCTTTTGGTCTTTTCCTGTTTTTGCAATTCGAAATAGGCGAGCTCCTTGCGCACGACGTCGGCGAGGCCGCGAAAGCTTTTGTGGAGAATGGGCCCCTTGAGGAAAACACAGTCCGGCGTCTCCGGCACGTTGTCGTGGACGAGGCTGGCGGAGAAGCGCGCCGCGCGACGGTCGTAGAGGCGCAGGCAGACGGTCGAATCGGCGAAGGGCGCGGGCGTTTCGCGCTGCGGATAGACGATGGTGACCCGCATTTTATAGGTCTTGGCCGGCAGGGCCGGCAGCGCCAGCAGCGCGCCTATCTCGGCGCGCAGATCATCCGACAGCCATTCGTCGGCATCGAGATTGAGAACAATATCGTTGCGCGCGCAATCCTCGGCAAAACGCTTTTGCGGGCCGTAGCCGGTCCAGTCGTTGTGAACAACGCGCGCGCCCAGACTTTCCGCCAATGCCTGCGTGCCGTCGGTCGAGCCGGAATCAACGACAATGATTTCATCGGCCAGACCGCTGAGCGAGCCTATCGCGCGCCCGATGCGGTCAGCTTCGTTCTTCGCGATGATGGTGCAGGAAACGGGGATCATGGCTGTGAGACCCGCCCCATTCACTTCTCCTGGACATTCACGCGCAGCGACAATTCCCGCAATTGCCTGGGCGTCGGCTCGGAGGGCGCGCCCATCAGAATGTCCTCGGCGCGCTGGTTCATCGGAAACAACGCGACCTCGCGCAGGTTTTGCTCGCCGGCGAGCAGCATGATCACGCGGTCAACGCCCGCCGCCATGCCGCCATGGGGCGGCGCGCCGTATTGGAAGGCGCGGTACATGCCGCCGAAGCGGTCGATCACAGTCTGCTCGTCGTAGCCGGCGATCTCGAAGGCTTTCACCATCGCGGCGGGCTTGTGATTGCGGATTCCGCCCGAAGCAATCTCGAAACCGTTGCAGGCGATGTCATACTGGAACGCTTTGATGGTCAGAGGGTCCCGCGTTTGCATCGCCTCCAGCCCGCCCTGCGGCATGGAGAAGGGATTGTGCGAGAAGTCGACCTTCTTTTCCTCCTCGTTCCATTCGAACATGGGGAAGTCGACGATCCACGCGAGTTCGAAACTGTTCTCGTCAATGAGATTGAGCTCCTTGCCAATTTTTCCGCGCGCGTCGCCGGCGAAGCGCGTGAACTTTTCCGGATCGCCTGCGACGAAAAAACAGGCGTCGCCGGCTGATAGGTTTAGCGTAGCGCGAATCGCCTCGGTTCGTTCTTTACCGATATTATTTGCGACAGGGCCTTTCCCCACGA
>JANYFM010000069.1 GCA_025362655.1 Hyphomicrobiales bacterium
CGCCTGCGCCTGCGCCACCTGTCACGTCTATGTGGACGATGCCTGGGTGGCCAAGCTGCCCAAGCAGGAGCAGATGGAGGAGGATATGCTCGACTTTGCTTTTGACGTGCGCCCGGGCTCGCGCCTGTCCTGCCAAATCAAGGTCAGCCCCGCGCTCGCGGGGCTGGTTGTGACGACGCCGGAGAAGCAGGGGTGAGCAGTCCGGGCCAAGAGTGGGTATTCGCTATTAAGCATATTTAAGATGTAATATAATTATCTTTACAAATTTTATTGGGTAATTTAGGCGCATAGCTTGGCTCCCGTCTTGGCTCCCGTCCTGGCCGGCGCGGGCCCTGAGGAAACGATGATGAGCGAGATTATCAAAACCGACGTTGTGATTGTCGGCGCCGGGCCTGTCGGGCTGTTCGCGGTGTTTGAACTGGGCCTGCTGGATATACGCGCCCATCTCATCGACATACTGCCGCGCGCCGGCGGGCAATGCACCGAGCTTTATCCGGAAAAGCCAATTTACGATATTCCCGGCTTTCCCATCGTCAGCGGCCAGCAGCTGGTCGATAATCTGATGAAACAGATTGAGCCGTTTCATCCGGCTTTTCATTTCAACGAGCAGGTCGAGGGGCTGGAGGTTCTGGGCGCTCCCGGGGCGCCGCTGTTTAGGGTGCGCACGGGCGGCGGCGACATTTTTGAATGCAAGGTTGTGATCGTCGCCGCGGGCGGCGGCTCGTTCCAGCCCAAGAAGCCTCCCATCGCGGGCATCGACGCCTATGAGGGCAGTTCGGTTTTTTATGCGGTGCGCAAAATGGAATCGATGCGCGGCAAGCGCATTCTTATTGTCGGCGGCGGCGACAGCGCGCTTGATTGGACGCTGAACCTGCATCCCGTGGCTGAGCGCATCACGCTGCTGCACCGGCGCGACGATTTCCGCGCCGCGCCGCATTCTGTCAACGCCATGCGCGGGCTTGTCGCGGCGGGAAAAATGGACTTGGCGATAGGCCAGGTGATGACGCTTAAGGGGGAGGGCGGCGTGCTCACCCATGCGAGCGTGCGCGGCGCCGACAATGCGATGCGCGATATCGGGTGCGACGTGATGATGCCGTTTTTCGGCCTGACCATGAAGCTCGGCCCGATCGCCGATTGGGGCCTCAATCTGCATGAGAATCTCGTGCCCGCCGACACCGAGAAATTCGAGACCAGCACGCCCGGCGTTTTCGCTGTCGGCGATATCAACACCTATCCGGGAAAGCTGAAGCTTATTCTTTCCGGCTTCCACGAGGCCGCGCTCGCCGCGCAAAAGGCGCACCGCTATGTTTACCCCGATAAAAAGCTGACATTTCAGTACACGACCTCTTCGACCAGTTTGCAGAAGAAGCTCGGGGTGGCGTGACCGGCGGGCGGCTGACTTGCGCGCTGGTGGAAATATGCGAGGGCACGTTTGTATCCATTCTTATCCAAAAATCGCCTTGCCAAGCCCGCTCCCGCCGTTATCCCGCCATCAAACCACCCGCCCCGCGCCCCGCTCTTTCCCAACGGCCGCCTGATTGCGCCGCCAGCATGTGCCTCCCAACATCGGAGGAAACACCATGTCCATGCCCCTTTCGCGCCGACTGTTTCTGCGTTCCGCCGCTGTCCTGCCGGTTTTATCCGCCGCGCCCATCTGGGCCATCGCCGCCGTCACGCCGGAGCGGCGCGTTTCCGGCCCCTTTCTGCATGACAATCTTGCGATATACCTCGTCCATGGCGCCTCCGCGCCCGGTCCTGTGCCGTTGACGCTGGCGGAAGCCATGACCTCGGGCAAAGCGCGTGTCTATGAAACCGGGAACGTCAGCGAACTCACCATTGAAAACACCGGGGACGAAGAGGTGTTTGTCCAATCCGGCGATATCGTGAAGGGCGGCAAACAGGACCGGGTGCTGACGGTCAGTCTGATCCTGCCGGCCAAATCAGGAAAAATGCCGATTGCGTCGTTTTGCGTGGAGCAGGGGCGCTGGACGGCGCGGGGCAAAGAGGATGCGGGACAGTTTGCCGCCTCCGCCAAATCGATGCCCTCCCGCGAGGCCAAACTCGCGATGAAGGTGGCGCAGGCTCCGCAGGTTCAGGCGGCGCCCGGAGGCCGCACGGGGCCCGCCGCGCAGGTGTCGGCGCAGTCCAGAGTTTGGGACAGTGTTTCGAAAACACAGTCGCGGCTGGCGGGCGCGGTCGGGGCGCCGGTTAAAGCGAGCGCCTCGGAATCAAGCCTGCAACTGACGCTGGAGAACGAGAAGCTGCGCTCGTCGCAGGCCGCCTACACGGCGGCTTTGGGCGGCAAGGGAACCGAGGGCGACGATGTCGTCGGCTACGTTTTTGCGGTCAATGGCCGGATCAACAGCGCGGATGTCTACCCCTCCAACGCGCTTTTTCGCAAAATGTGGGCGAAGAATTTTGACGCCAGCGTCACCGAGGCGCTGGCCGGCAAGGCCGATGGCGCCGGGGCGGCGCCCACGGGCGAGGCGGTGCTGGCCTTCCTCGACAAAGCCGAGAGCGGCAAATCCAGCGAGAGGGACATTACCCCGGCGGTGAAGCTGGAGACGCGCGAGGCGGAGAGCAATTACCTGTTTGAAACGCGCGGCAGGAAGGGCGGCTACGTCCACCGCAATTATCTGGCTAAATAAAGCTCACGCGCCGCTGCCGGGGATGTGAAGCGGCGCGCGCCGGTTGTGACTGCCGGCGCCGGCGCATTCTGCTATAGGGCGGCATGACCTATGCACAGAATCATCTCTCGCGCGCCGCGCCTTTGGCCTCCTGGGCTCCCTGGAGCGATCGCGCCGGGCGCCTCTCCTGGCTGAAGCTCGCGTGCTTCCTCGCCATGGCCGCTCCCGCGGCATGGATGGCGCTGCAATGGCAATTGGGCTGGCTGTCGCCGAAGCCCTTCGCGGATCTGGTGCGCGAAAGCGGCGACTGGGCGATGCGCATTCTCGTGTTATCGCTGGCGGTGACGCCGCTGCGCTGGGTGACGCGGTGGAACAAACTGATCCTCGTCCGCCGCATGCTTGGCCTTGCGGCGTTGTTCTATTCGCTGGCGCATATCGCGCTCTGGTGCGCCGATCTGAAATTCGAATGGTGGAACATTCTGGTTGAAATGTTTGTGCGGATTTTCCTCACCACGGGGCTGGCGGCGACACTGATCATGATCGCGCTCGGCGTCACCTCCAATGATTATTTTATCCGCCGGCTGGGCGCGAAAAGCTGGAACGCGCTGCATGCGTGGGTTTATGCGGCGGCTCTGTTAAGCTTGGCGCATTTCTTCATCGAGATACGTTTGGATGCGACGGAGGCGGCGCTGACGAGCGGCTTCTTTGTGTTGCTGATGGCGTTCCGTTTTGTGCGCAAAAAACTTAACCCGGGATTGGTCACGCTGTGCGCCACCGCTGTCGTTTGCGCGCTGGCGACAGCGGCGACGGAGGCGGCCTATTACGCCATCTCGACGCGGGTGCCGGTCATGCGCGTGCTGAGCGCCAATCTGGATTTTTCCTACACGATACGGCCCGCGTGGTGGGTGCTGGGCGCCGGCGTTCTGATCGCGCTGCTGGCGGCGTGGCGCAACCGCGTTTCGCCGGCGCCTTCGGTGATGCGCCGCTCGGCGGCAATTTAATCCTTGGCCTTGCTGAACAGGAACGGCGCGACGTCGTTGACGCCGGGCGCCGGCGCCGCCGCAAAGGGCATGGGCCGGCACACCGCCATGGCGGAGAGGCCGACGCGCGCGGTCAGCAGACCGTTAAGCACGCCCTCGCCGAGTCTCGCCGAAAGCCGCGCGGCGATGCCGTGGCCCAGCACCTGCTGAACAAGACTGTCGCCCGCCGCCATGCCGCCGGTGATCGCCAGATGCGCGCCGACAGACCGCGCGAGCCGGAAAAACCCCAGCATGCCCGGCCGGCCGCCGTAAATTTCGGCGATGCGGCGGATCAGGCGCACCGCCTGTGCCGCGACGAAAATCACGTCGAGAAGGGCGCGCGGCGATATCGCCGTCACCAGCGAGACGCGGCGCGCGGCGGCGGCGATTTCGCGGCGGACTTTCTCGTCGAGCGGAAGCATGATCGCGCGCTCGGCGATGTCGATGAGATCGCGCCCGTCGATGATTTCGCGGGTGAGATCGAGCAATTTGGCGCGGGCGGCGGCGGCGCCGGGACGCGAGGCATAGAGCGCGGCGAGAGCGGTGACGCGGTCCCGCGCGGTGTCGCGGTCATCGGCGGCGCGGGCGGCGGCGAAATCCATGTGCATTTTGGCGATGCGCCGCTGGCGGAGCAGGCTGTTGATTTCGCGCGCCAGCAGCACCATCAGCGCCAGCGCGGCCAGCGCCAGAAGCGCCGCGCCCGTCCAGCCCAATGCGGGAGAGCGGGCGAAAAACCCCTCGATCAGGCTGGTCACCCACATGCCCAAGGCGAGCGAGGCCAGCGCCCCGGCGGCGGACCAGAACAGGCCGCCCCACGTGAAGGCTTTTTTGGCAATCATGCCGCGCCGCTGGGCTGCCTCCACAGCGGCCTCGCCGGGTGGCAGTTGCGCCGCGCCGTCCGCCGCAAAAGCGTCGGGCTGCGGCTCGATGACAGGGCGCTGGCGGGCCTCCGGCGCGATCAAAGCCGCCTCCGCGCCGTCAAGGCGGAAAGCGCGGGGGCGGGCGGCGCGTGTCTCTGTCATGGGGATAAGGTGTGGGCGGGGGAGCGGCGGGTCAAGGGAGGGGCCGGGGTTCAATCAAATCACTTCGCCGCCTCACAGCCAGCCCGAACGTCGGAACCGCCAGAACAGGAAACTGCACGCGCACACGATGAACACCAGGACCGTCGGGTATCCGTAGGGGTGTTCAAGCTCCGGCATGTTTTTGAAGTTCATCCCATATATGCCGGCAATGGCGGTCGGCACCGCGAGAATGGCGGCGCCGGAGGAGAGTTTGCGGCTGATGGCGGTTTGCTGCGCCTGGCCGGTCATCAGGCTGGCCTCGAAGGCGAAAGCCAGGACTTCGCGCAACGACTCGATCTCCTCCTGGACGCGGCGCACGTGATCTGTGACATCGCGGAAGCGGTCGCGCATCGGCTCGTCGCAGATCAGCAGTTCGGAATGCTCCAGTTTGCGGCAAACCTCGACGAGCGGCACCGCCGCGTTGCGCAGCCGCAGCAGGTCGCGGCGCAGCACATAGAGGCGTTCGATTTCCTTTTGTTTCAGACCTTCGCCCAGAACGATATCCTCAATCATCTCGACCTCGGCGTGGATGGATTCCAACACCGGCATGTAGTTATCGACGATGAAATCGAGGATCGCGTAGAGGATGTAGTCGGAGCCGTGCGACAGCGCGCTGGGGCTCGATTCGCAGCGTCCGCGCACCGGCGCGTAAGAGGCGGACGAGCCGTGGCGCACGCTCACGACGTAGCCAGCGCCGGCAAAAATATGCGTCTCGCCGAAGGTGATCCGGCCCTCCGCCAGCTGCGCGGTGCGCGAAACGAGGAACAGCGCGTCGCCGTACTGCTCAAGCTTGGGCCGCTGGTGCGCCGCGCTGGCGTCCTCAATGGCGAGGTCGTGCAGGCCGAACTGCGCCTGCACTTTGCGCAGCAGATCGTCAGAGGGCTCATTCAGGCCGATCCAGACGACGTGGCCGGGTTTGCGCGCCCATTCGCCGCTCTCTTCAATCGCCACATTGGCGACGCGCCGGCCGCCGCTGTAGGCGCAGGCCGCGATCACGCCGGGGCCGTCATCGGGCATGGACAAAGATGCGATGGACGATGCCGCTGTCATGTGCCGCTCCCCTTGCGCCGCTCCCTTGCGCCGCTTGGCGGGCGCTGCCGGGAGTTTCGCCGCAAAGGGCGTTTGTGGCAACAGCGGGCCGGCCCCGTTATTCCGCCGCGATTTTCGCCGCCGCCGGGTCTTTCAACCCGAGTATCCGCCGGGCGTTGTCATAAAACAGCTTCTGCTTGTCGGCCGCGCTCAGCGGCACCTCCTCCAGCAGCCTGAGGCACGTCGCCGGGTCCCAGCAGGGATAGTCGGTGCCGTACATGATGTGGTCTATGCCGTAATAATCGATGGCGAATTTCATGCCGGCGCTGTGGGGCGAGACCGTGTCCGTATACATGCGCCGCATGTATTCGCTCACCGGGCGGGGAAGGCCGGCGGCTTTGGTGTTTTTATCCATGCGCCCGCTCTGATAAGGCAGCGCGCCGCCGGTGTGCGAGAGGATGATTTTCAGCCTCGGGTGGCGCTCCATCAGCCCCGAAAGAATCAACCGCGAGGCGGCGACGCTGACCTCGATGACGCGGCCCAGCGACAAGTGCAACGCGCCATTATAGCCGTCGAGCATTTCCTGGAACACCGCATCCGTCGGGTGCAGGAACACCGGCAGGTCCAGTTCCTCGCAGCGCGCATAGAAGGGTTCCAGCCGCTCCGCATCGATGCGGGGATCGGAGCCGACGCTGCCCGGCAGATTGACGCCCATCAGGCCGAGGCGGCCGACGGCGTCCTCCAGCACGTCCATGGCGATTTGGGTGTCGACGAGTGGAATCGCGGCGCTGGCCCAGACGCGGCCGGGGTGGCGCGCCTGCGCGCCGGCCATTTCCTCGTTCCAGTGGATGGCGGCGTCGCGGCCCGCCTCTTTTTCCAGATCGGAGAAATGCACCGAGAAGGGCCCGATGGAACAGACGACATCGATGCTGTGGCCGAGCCCATCCATGTGCTCAAGCTGGGCATCGAGATCGAACCATTCCTTCCAGCTTCCGGCGGAGGCGTCCGAGGTTTCGCGCCGCCAATAATCATAGCCGCCGCGCTTGTTGGGCGCGCAGCGCGGCCACGTGTTGTTCTGGCAGAGCTTGTCAAAAACGGAGCGCGGCCACCAATGGAAATGCGAGTCGATGATGCGCATGGGACGCTCCTTGCGGGGCTGGCTGAGCGGTGATTTGGAGGGATTTTACGCTCCGCGGCGGGGAGGGGTCAAATGGGCGCCGGGGGCGGGGACCGATGCGGGGCGAATGCAGGCCGCGAGATGCCGTAACGCCGCAATGTATTCGATTTGACTTGGATATCTGAAACTTGGATATCTGAAAATGCGCTTTCGGAACCGGGCGCGGGCGCCGCGAAACATACAGGGTATTCTTGGAGGCACGCTTTGATCATCGAATGGCACACGCACGTTTACCCCCCGGAAGAGGCGGCGGCGGACGCCCTTGCGTGGGACAGTAAAGCAGCCCCGGCGTGGGCTGGGCGATGTCCCATGACGATTGAGAATGTGATGAGCGCGCACAAGCGCTCGGGCATCGCGCTGAGCGTCATCACCAACGCCGCCCACTATCTGCGGGGCAAGTCTGACGCGGAGGCTCTCAAAGCCTGCCAGCGCTGGTCGGACTACGGGGCTGAATTGCAGGCGGCGCACAAGGGCGAACTGGTCGCGTTTGCGACCATTTTGCCCTGCGCGGGCCGCGCGCATATCCGCGAAGCGGAGCGGGCAATCACCCAGCTTGGATTGCGCGGATTTTTTATCCATTCCAATCATAACATGCGTTACCCCGACGAGGATGATGCGCGCCCCTTTTGGGAGCTGGCGCAGGCGCTCGATGTGCCGGTTTTCATCCATCCGCCCCACATCGGCGTGGGCGAAGAACAACTTGGCATGTATCGCCTCGCCTCCAGCGTGGGGCGGCCCGCCGATCTTTGCGTCGCTCTGGCGCGTTTGATCGTGCGCGGCATATTGGAGGATTTTCCTCAACTGAAACTTGTCGCCTCTCACGGCGGCGGCGGTATTTGCGAGGTCATTGGGCGCATGAACTACGCTTATGAGCTGCAGGATGAATGTTATTTCCTCGGCTCCTATGCGCCAATGCGCATTAAGCACGAGCCGTTGCACTACTTAAAGATGCTTTATTTCGACACCGCGACCTACCACGCGCCCGCCACCCGTTTGGTGCTCGAAACTGTCGGCGTGGATCATGCTCTTTATGGCAGCGACGCCCCGCCGCTGACTTCGCTGAAGCCGCGCGCCCAACGGGCGTCGGTCACGGTCGTGAGAAGGCCCTTGTCC
>JANYFM010000080.1 GCA_025362655.1 Hyphomicrobiales bacterium
GACGATGCAGGTGGCGCAGATCGCCAGCGGATACATCATGGAAGCCGCGAGAACCGCCGCATTGCCGGCAAAGAAGATCGAGCCAAGCACCATGGTGGCGACGACCGTCACCGCATAGGTTTCGAACAGGTCCGCCGCCATGCCCGCGCAATCGCCGACGTTGTCGCCGACGTTATCGGCGATGGTCGCGGGGTTGCGCGGATCATCCTCGGGTATGCCGGCTTCGACCTTGCCGACAAGGTCAGCGCCGACATCGGCGCCTTTAGTGAAAATGCCGCCGCCGAGCCGGGCGAAAATCGAGATCAGCGAAGCGCCAAAACCCAGCGAGACCAAGGCGTCAATGACGGAACGGTCATTGGGGGCAAGGCCCATCGGGCCGGTCAGCACATAATAATAGACGGCGACGCCGAGCAGCGCGAGGCCCGCCACCAGCATGCCCGTCACCGCGCCCGCTTTGAAGGCGATGTCGAGACCGCTGGCCAGCGATTTGGACGCCGCCTGCGCCGTGCGCACGTTGGCGCGCACCGAAACGTTCATGCCTATGAAGCCGGCAAGGCCCGAAAGCACCGCGCCGATCAAAAAGCCGACGGCCTCGCGGATGCCCAGCAGCCAAAGGACAATGAAAAAGATCACCACGCCGACGATGGAAATGGTGAGATACTGACGCTTCAGATAGGCCTGCGCGCCCTCCGCGACCGCCCCCGAAATCTCCTGCATGCGGGCTGAGCCCGCATCCGCCGCCATCAATTGGGATACCGTGACGGCACCATAGACGAGGGACAGACAGCCCCCCAATATGACCAGCCAAATTGCACTCATGAACCCGCGCCCTCTCGTTTTCGGAAATTCCGATGATAAATTTCAAAGAGGATGTGCCGGCGGAATCGCTTCCCCGGCCCCCCATCGCGGCCCCTCTTGCCAGAAAGATGTGAAGCCTGCAATCCGAGGGGTAGAATGGCGCCCCGGACCCGCAATGGACCCCGTTTTAGGGTTCGGAAATCACGCTATGGGCAAAATATTCGGCCTATGCCGGATCAGGCGGCGGGCTTTCGCCGCAGCCGCTGAATTTGCCCGCCGCGCTGGCGCGGACGCTGCCGCTTTTGGCGCAAATCGCTGCAAGCTGGACCCTCGCCCGGGAAAGCCTGAGCTTTCCCGATGGCCGCAGGATCGTCTCCTGGGGCGGGAACCAGCCGCGAAACCGTCACCCCGCCCTCGCCGACACGCCCTGCCGCAGAAGCCCCATAAACACCAGCGCCCCCAGCGCCAGCGCTATCGGCGGAAACGCCACCCAATTGACCACGTTCCAGCCATAGCTTGACAGCAGATGGCCGGACGAGAACGAGCCCACGGCCATCGTCCCGAAGACCAGAAAATCGTTGAACGACTGCACTTTGTTGCGCTCCTCCGGCCGGTGCGTTTCGACCACCATGGCGGAGGCGCCGATAAAGCCGAAGTTCCAGCCAAAACCGACCAGCGTCAGCCCCGCCCAAAAGTGCCAGACGCTTTGCCCGGAAAGATCGACCGCCGCCGCCATGGCCGTCAGCCCGAGCCCCGCGGCGACAATGCGGGGCGCGCCGAAACGCGCGATCAAAGAGCCCGTGACAAAGCTTGGCCCGAACATGCCCAGCACATGCCACATGATCCCGTAGTTCGATTGCGTCAGGCTCAGCCCGCACATCTGCATCGCCAGAGGCGCGGAGGTCATCACCAGATTCATCAGCGCGTAGGAGACCGTGCCGCAGATCGCCGCGATGATGAATTTCGGGCTGGCGGCGATTTCCATCAGCGGGCGCCCTGTCTTGACCGCGCCGGCGGCGGCGGGTTTTGGCAGATCAATGCGCGTCAGTAATACCAGCGACAGCGCCGCCAGCGCCGCCTGACCGATATAACTGGCGGCAAACAGGTATGGCAGCCAAAGGCTCATTGTGGATTGCACGAGCATCGGCCCGATGATTCCGCCAAACAGCCCGCCCGCCATCACCCATGCTATGGCTTTGGGCCTGAACGCCGGGCTCGCGCCGTCAGTCGCCGCGAAACGGTAGGACTGCACCACCGCCGAATACAGCCCCGCCACAAAAGCCGAAAACGAGAAAATCGCGAAAGAGGCCGTGAGGATCGCGAGGCAGGCGATCAGTCCGGAGGCGACGCCAAGGCCGGTTCCAATCATAAAAGCGGCGCGCCGGCCATAGCGCTGGGATATCGCGCCGACCGGCAGAGTGAAGGCGGCCATGCCCACCACGAACAGGGAAACCGGAAACGTGATCAGCGCCGGCGCGGGCGCAAGCTGCGCGCCGACAATCGCGCCGGTGGCGTAGATCACTGTGGCATTGGCGCCGCCGAGCGCCTGTGCGACAGCCAGCCGCAGCACATTGGCGCGGATGCGTGCCTCCTCCGGGCTGGCATTGGCGGCGGGACTGGTCATGGGCGCTTCTCCTGAAACGGAGACTTAGCGCCGGCCCCGGGGGCTGGCAATGCGGCGGCTCAGGCCGCCGCTGCCGCTTTCACCGGCTCTTTCGCCTTTACATTGCGGCCTATGAATTCCCAACTGGCGGCGGGGCCGGGCTTGGCGAAATAATAGCCCTGCACCTGCGTCACCGCCGCGGCGCGCAGCATTTCAAACTGCTCGCGCGTCTCGACGCCTTCCGCGGTGCTGATGGCGTTGAAAGCGCGCGCCAGATTGGCCGTCGCCGAGACAATGGCGAGCGCGCCCCTGTGCGTGCCCATGCGGTCGATGAAGGATTTGTCGATTTTGATCTTGTCGAGCGGAAACGCCGTGAGGTAGCTCAGCGAGGAATAGCCGGTGCCGAAATCGTCAAGCGCGATGGAGACGCCCATGTGGTGAAGCTCATGCAGCAGCGAAATATTATTATCGTCGCTGGTCAGCAGCACTGACTCGGTCACTTCAAGCTCAAGCCGCGCGGCGGGCAGGCCCGATTCGCGCAACGCCCGCGCCACGGTCTCGATCAGATTGCCTTTGCTGAACTGTATCGCCGACACGTTGACCGCCACCTTGACGAACGCCGGCCACTCCATGGCGGCCCGACAGGCGCGCGCCAGCACCCACGCGCCAAGCTGGCTGATCAGACCGGCCTCCTCCGCGATGGGAATGAAGACGCCCGGCGAAATCATGCCGCGCGTTTTATGCGGCCAGCGCACCAGCGCCTCCATGCCGCGCACTTCCAGCGTCGCCGCGTCGATGACAGGCTGGTAATGCACATCGAGCTCGTCCTGCGCCAAAGCCTTCATCAGCTCCGCCCCGATTTCGCGGCGGGAGCGGATCATCTCCTCCATTTTCGGCTCGAAAATGCGGTAGCGGTTGCGCCCGTCGGTCTTGGCTTTGTAGAGCGCCATATCCGCCTGCCGCATGATCTGATCGGCGTCGGCGACATCCCCGTCCATAAACGCGAGGCCAATGCTGAGGCCGACCTGCACCGTGTGGTCCTCAATCAGATAGGAGGCGCGGATATTGCCCAGCAGCTTTTCAGCGAGGCTGACGGCCTCGTTGACGTCCCCGTCGGCGAACCGGCAGATGATGGCGAATTCATCGCCGCCGAGCCGCGCCACCAGATCCGTCTTGCCGACGCATTCGCTGAGGCGCTGCGCCACGAGTTTCAACAGGCTGTCGCCGACCGCGTGGCCGTGGGTGTCGTTGACCTCTTTGAACTCGTCGAGATCCGCCAGAAGCACGGCGACGCCGTTCGCCGGATTAAGTGTCATCAATTCCGCCAGATGCTCGCGGAACATGCCGCGGTTGGCGAGGCCGGTCAGCACATCGTGATGGGCCAGATGAGCGATCTGCGCGACAGCCTTTTGGCGGTCGGTGACATCCTCGTGGGTCGAAACCCAGCCGCCGTCTTTCATAAGCTGGCGGTTGACGAGGATAAAACGCCCGCCGGTCAACTGGTCGATTTCGGTGATGCGGGCGGCGGGCGGGCGCGTGCGCTTGGCCAGATATTCCTCCGGCGTCTCGCCGGTGCTGTAACAGCCGGCGGCGACGCGTTTGACGATGACTTCGCGCAGCGGCGTGCCCGCCGGGATTTCGTCGGATTGCAGCCCGTAAATCGCGGCATACCGGCTGTTGTGGATAACGAGGCGGTTTTCCGCGTCAAACATCGCAAGGCCCTGCGGCATATGCTCGATGGCTTCCACGAGGCGCGTTTTGGCGAGGCCCAGCTCCTCCGAATTTCTTTGCAGAATCCCGTCATGCTCAACCAGTTTGGCCTCGGATTCCAGCACTTTGCGGTGATGGGCCGTCAGCAGGCGCAGCAGCACCGCCAGCGCGCCGCCCATGATCAGGCTGACGATGACAATAACCATCGAACGCGAGCGCCAAACGCTGAGCGCCACGTTTTCGGACATCGCCACATTAACGACCAGCGGATAGTTTTCGAGCGGGCGAACGCCGACCCACCGCGCCTCCTTGTCGAAAACGCCGGGCGAGCGGTAATAGCCGCCGCCGCGCGCCACGATATCGTGCCACTCCAGTCCGGCCGGCAGTTTCTCGCCGGCGCGCTCAATCGCGTCAGGGTTGCGCAGAAACACCGTGCCGTCGCGGCGGAGCAGCAGAGAGGAGGCGCCGGGAATTGAGGATATCGCGTCGTAGACCCGCATGAAGCTGGAGGGCCGCGCGCCCGCCACGACAATGCCAAGGAACTCCCCCGAGGCCGTCTCCAAACGGCGGGCAAAGAACATCATCCAGACGCCCGTCACCTTGCTGAACACGGGCTCGCCAATGACAAGGCCGGCCGAGCGCTGGTCTCTCAACATCTGGAAATGGTCGCGATCCCCCGCATTGACATCGGGCGCCGGCCAGCCGCGCGTGGAGGCGATGACCCTGCCGTCGGCGCCGATCACGCTGAGCGCTTCGAGCTGCGGCAGGCGCGCCATTTTGGTAACCAGAAACTCGTATTCGGCTTTGCCGCTCAAAGCTTTGACAAAATCAGCCGGGCCAGCGGCGCCGCGTCGCTCGACCTCGATTTGAACATCCCGCAACGCCAGATCGACAGCCTGCGCCGAAAACGCGGCCTGATGCGCGATAACCGTGGCAAGATTGCCGGCCTCGGCCCTTGCCTCTCCAAGCGCGTCCTCGCGCAGCTGCCAAAGGGTCAGCCCGATCGCACCGGCGGAGACCGCCACAAGGGCGGCGGCAAGGGCGGTGATCCGGCCAAAGAAATTGCTTTGCAAGGGAAAATCCCGACCCGTTCCGGAAGACTCAACGCGCGCGGCCGCGGAAGGCGAACGCAAGGTAAAGCCTAGCGCCCGATTCCTAATGATTATTTAGGAAGCCGGGGAAAACGCGCGGCAATCCAGCGAGAGGCCCGCCAAATGCAGGTTTTCGTTAACGTTTCACCCCTGTGTTCTCGGCAGCCGGCTCAAAACTTCCCCGGCGCCGTTGTCCGGTCCTCCGGGTCCAGATCGATCCGCATCGCCCGGATGAATACGCCTGTCGCATAATAATTGTTGGAGGTATGCGTCAGCTCCAGAATTTCCTGAGGCGGGTAATGCGCCGCCAATTCATCAAACACCGCATCGGGAATTTCGCCGCGCCGCTCCACCAGGCACTCGACGTAATCCAGCGCGGCGGCCTCGCCGGCGCTGAACAGCTCCCGCTTGGCGCGCCAGCCGCCCAGCAGCGCGTCAAGCTGCTCCCGCGTTATGCCGGCGGCCAGCGCGAGGGGAATGTGATGATTGATCTCATATTGCTGTTTGACGAGAACCGCCGTCAGCACAATCACCATCTCACGGATTTTGCGCGGCGCGGCGCATTCGTTGCGCAAAGCGTAAGTCACATGGCGGCGGGCGCGCGCCAGTTTGGGCGCATGGGCGTTGACGAGGTGCATATTGAGAATATGCCCGCCCCGCGCCGCCTGCTCCGCGAACATTTGCAGGCTGATCGGGTCAGGCGGCAGCGGCAGCGCCGGCAGACGCGAGACTTTTCCCCGGTTGTAATCGTCGTGCCCGCCGCTCATGGTTTCCTCCAAATCCGTTTCAGCGCGATTTTGCGGGCCCCGCGCGCGCCGCGCAAGCGGGGCTTCGCAAAAATGCCGGGCATCGAATAACGAGCCTCGCATCCCCCCGCAAATCAGCTATCCTGCGGGCTTATGACCTTTAGAATCGGGAAAACGCCCATGACCGCGCCGCTCCGCCCGCCTGACCTGGCGAACCGGGCCGCCTTTTACAGCGACAGCCGCTTTATCATCGGCCTGTTCGGCGCCAACTGCTCTTCGGGCCGGGCTGTGACACTGGTGCCGGAGCGCTGGAGCGGATCATGGCGCGACTGCAAAACCCTGGCGCAAATGGCCGACGCCGCCGGCATCGATTTCATGCTGCCGATCGGGCGCTGGAAAGGCTATGGGGGCGTCACCGATTATCAGGGCGCGGCTTTCGAGACGATCAACTGGGCCTCGGGCCTATTGGCATCGACGCGCCGCATCAGCGTTTTCGGCACCGTCCACGCGCCCCTGTTCAACCCCGTCATGGCCGCCAAGATGATGGCGACCGCCGATCACATCGGCGAGGGCCGGTTCGGCCTCAACATTGTCTGCGGCTGGAACGAGGGCGAATTCGAAATGTTCGGCGTCGCCCAGCGCGATCACGCCAACCGCTACCGCCAGGCGCAGGAATGGTGCGACGTGGTCAAGCGCGCCTGGAGCGCCGATGAGGAGGAATTCGACCACGACGGCGGGTTCCACCGTCACAAAGGCGTCCGCGCCCGGCCCAAACCGTTCGGCGGCGCACGCCCGCTGATGATGAACGCGGGGTCGTCGCCAGAAGGCCAGGCTTTCGCCATCCGCAATTGCGACGCCTATTTCACGCAGGCCTCGCGCGAGAGCGTGGAACTGACGCAGGGGCGGGTGCGCGCCATCAAAAGCGCCGCGCGCGAACAGGGCCGCGACCTCGAGGTCTACACCGTCGGCGTCGTCACCTGCCGCGCCGCGATGAAGGAGGCGCGCGACTATTACCATCACGCGGGGACGCAGTGCGCCGATTGGTCCGCCGTCGATGCCATCATGGGCATCAAAGGCCTGACGCCGGAGAAAATGGGCCAAGAGGCCTACGAATTGCGCCGCGCGCAATATGCCAACGGCATGGGCGGGGTGCCGATCGTCGGCGATCCCGATCACGTCGCGGGAGAACTCGCCAGGCTGCATCAATCAGGCCTGCGCGGCGTCGCCATCTCCATGGTCAATTACATCGATGAATTGCCGTTCTTTCAGCAAGAGGTTCTGCCCCGGCTGGAACGCATGGGCCTGCGCTCCCCGGCGCCCGCATGAGGGCGCGTTTATGCATCGCGCTGCTGGCGCTGGCCGCTCCCATCGAGCCCGCCGGCGCGCAGGAGGATGTCGCGGCTTTTTATAAAGACCGGCAAATCCGCCTGCTCGTCGGCTCGGCGGCGGGGTCGGGATATGATATCGGAGCCCGCCTCGTGGCGCGCTATCTCGGCCGCTATATTCCCGGCGGTCCCTCCATCGTCGTGCAGAACCAGCCGGGCGCCGCCTCGATCAGCATGGCCAACGCGCTTTACAATCTGGCGGCGCGCGATGGCTCGGTGATCGGCGCCGCCATCAACGGCATGCCCACGGCGCCGCTGTTGGAGCCCGCCGGCGTGCGCTTTGATCCGGCCAAATTCACCTGGCTCGGCAGCGTCAACCGCGAGGTCCAGGTGACCTATGTGTCGCGCCGCGCCGCCGTGCAAAGCTTGGCCGATTTGCGGACAGAGGAACTTGTCACAGGCGCGACGGCGCCGGGCACCAGCCAGGTTGATTTTCCCGTCGTCGCCCGCGCGGTTCTCGGGCTGAAGTTCAAAGTTATCAGCGGCTATGAGGGCACCGCCCAGGTCCACAAAGCCATGGAAACCCGCGAGGTCGATGGCATGGGCGCGACCGCTTACGCCAGCCTGCGCGCACTGGCGCAAAAGTCCCTGGACAGCGGTGATATCCGCGTCATCGCCCAATGGGGCCTGCGCAAACACGCGGATTTGCCGGAAATTCCAGCCATTTACGATCTCGCGGTCAAAGACGCGGACCGCCAAGCGCTGGCGCTCATCCTGACAAGGCTGGAATACGGCCGTCCGTTTCTGGCGCCGCCGGATGTGCCGCCCGCCCGCGCGAAGGCCCTGCGCGAAGCGTTTGACGCGGTCATGCGCGACAAGTCTTTCCTCGCCGAGGCCGCGCGGCTCAATCTTGAGGTGCTGCCCATAACCGGCCGGGAGGCGGCGGACCTCGTGCGCGCGGTCAGCGCGACGCCCGCCGATGTCGTTGAACGCGTGCGCGCCGCCCTGCAAAACCCCGGGAGGTGAATGGGTTTGACAAACCGCGCGGCGCGGGGGAGTTAAAGCTCCGCCCCTTGGGAGACCGATGTCAGCCTTCAGCGCCCGCCCCGGATGGATCGCCTTCCAATCGCGGGATTTTCTCTGCTTTTTTGGCTCGCGCCTGTTCTCCGCCCTCGCGTCAATGATGATCGATACGGCGGTGGCATGGCTGATCTACGACATAACCGACAGCGCCTTCGCCCTCGGGCTCGCCGGCCTGTTCGCTTTTCTGCCAAGCGTTCTGCTTATTTTGGTTGTGGGCAATGTCGCCGACCGCTTTGACCGGCGGCGGGTGCTGATCGCCTGCTACGCCGCCATCGCCGCCGCCTCCGCCGGCCTGATTGTCTGCGCCTCGCAGGCTGTCATTGATGTGAGGGTTATCTACGCGCTGATCCTCGTCTTTGGCTCGGCGCGGGCTTTTTCCAGCCCGGCGAGCCAGGCGCTGCTGCCGGCCATCGTGCCGCAGGATCAATTCGCCAATGCGGTGACGATCTCCTCCTCCACTAGGCAATTCGCGGCAATTTGCGGACCCGCCCTCGCCGGCCTCATTTATTTTCTCGGCCCCGCCGCCGTCTTCACCGTGACAACAACGTTTTATCTCGGCAGTTTGGCGCTTCTGGTCCCCATCAAACCGCGCGCCGCCGCCGCGCCCGCGGGCGAGGTCACCTGGGCAAGCCTCACCGCCGGATTTCGCTACATCTGGGAAAAGAAAATCGTGCTCGGCGCCATTTCCGTCGATCTTTTCGCGGTGCTGCTGGGCGGAGCGACGGCGCTGCTGCCGATCTACGCCAAAGACATTTTCCACGTCGGACCGCTCGGCCTCGGCGCGCTGCGCTGCATGCCCGCCGCCGGCGCGCTGCTATGCACGCTCATTCTCGCGTGGACCGGGCTTGGCGGGCGCACGGGCTTGAAAATGCTCGGCGCGGTCGCCGTCTTCGGCCTCGCCACCATTGGCCTTGGCTTATCGACGAGTTTCTATATGGCGATACCCTTCCTGATCGTGCTGGGCGCGGCCGACATGGTGAGCGTGCTGATCCGCTCGACCCTGGTGCAGATCGAAACACCCGATGAAATGCGCGGGCGGGTCTCCGCCGTCTTTTCGATTTTCATCGGCGCGTCAAACGAGCTTGGCAAATTTGAATCGGGCGCGCTCGCCTCGCTGACCGGCCCCGTCGCGGCGGTCGTCGCGGGCGGCGCGGGCTCGGTGCTTATCGCGCTGCTGTGGATGAAGTGGTTTCCGCAGCTGCGCGCGCGCGATCAGTTGGCTTGAAAGCGGGCGCGGTCATGGCCGCGCCGGCTTGCGGCGGCTTTCCTGCATGATTTCAAGCTGCATCTGCTGGAGCTCGGCCATGCGGCTCCATTGTTTTGAAATTAGATAATCGATTTTCTCGTGCAGGTGGCGGATCTCAAGCTCCGCCTTGAGATTGACCCGATAATCATTGAGGCCGCGCAGCCGGTCCTTCTCCTCCTGCCGCTTCTGGCTCATGATGATGATTGGCGCTTGGACAGCGGCGATGCAGGAGAGCACGAGATTGAGCAGAATGAAGGGATAGGGATCGAAGGCTTTCGGCTCGCCCTGAATCAAATTGAAAATCATCCAGCCGAACAGCACAACGAAAAAAAGGATCAGGAAGGCCCAGCTTCCCGCAAATTTCGCCAAATGATCGGAAAGCACTTCTCCAAAGGTCCGCTTCTCCGAGAATTCCTCCTCGATATTTTCCGCGATTGTGTCTTGCTTGGCGAGGCTCTCGGCGACCTGCCGGTCGAGCTCGCTGAATTCGCCATGCTCCTGCTGAAGCATTTCCTCGACATAAACTTTTCGGTAGCGCGCCAGCTCGCGGTTGCTGATCATCGCGCCCGCGCCAAGATCGGGAAAATCCTGACGCACCCGCTCGGCGAGGCTCGGACGCAGCTCCTCCAGCGCAACGAGATCGCGCTTCCTGATTTTGCGCGCCCCCGCGGCGGGAGTGTCGCGCCGCGACAAACGCTCAATGCGCACGCCCGGCGAATCCGAGAACTCATCCTCGGCGGCGACAACGCGGAGCGGCTCGCCGTCAACGGACGCCGGCGCGATGATTTCGGTTTCGGCCGGGGTTTCGCTCATTATGAAATTTCCCCAAGACAGTGCTTAAAACGGCAATGGCCCATAGCCGCCGGATGTGTCGTTTTGTAGAATGATTTGTGACAGCGGCGCAACCTCCGGCCGCAGGGGGGACACATACATGAAGATGGCCATGCTCGCGGCGGCCGCGCTGGCGTTTTGGAGCGCTGGCGCGCCGGCCCAATCACTCCGGCGCGAGGCGCTGGTGCGCTATGACAATGTGACAATCAGCGTCACCGTGGAAGGGGACGGTCCCGCCATCGTGCTGCTGCCCTCGCTGGCGCGCGACTCCGACGATTATAATCCCGTCGCTGAAGGGCTGGCGCGCGCCGGCTATCGCGTGCTGCGCCCGCAGCCGCGCGGCATCGGCAAAAGCGCGGGGCCGATGACCGGCATTACCCTGCATGATTTCGCCCGCGATATCTCGCAGACCATCAAAGCGCTCGGCGGCGGCAATGCCGTTGTCGCCGGCCATGCCTATGGAAATTGGGTGGCGCGCATGACCGCTGTCGATCACCCCGGCCTCGTGCGCGGCGTTGCCATCGTCGCCGCCGCCGCAAAGGAATACCCGCCCGAACTCACGGCGGCCGTGACGGCGGCGGGCAATCCGGCGCTGTCGGATGAGGAGCGGCTAAAAGCTTTGCGATTCGGGTTTTTTGCCGCGGGGAATGACCCCTCGGTCTGGCTTCACGGCTGGCATCCGGAGGTGCGCGACGCCCAGCGCGCCGCCGTCGCCGCCGTCAAACAATCGGATTGGTGGTCCGGCGGCTCGGCGCCCCTGCTCGATTTGCAGGCCGGCGAAGACCCTTTCAAACCCGCCGCCAAACGCGGCGAGCTGAAAGCGGAATTCGGCGACCGCGTCACCATCGCGCTGGTGCCCGGGGCCAGCCACGCGCTGATTCCCGAACAGCCCGCGGCCGTCGTCGAGGCTCTTGTATCGTGGATGCGCAAGCTCTGAAGCGCCGCCTCAGCCGCGCTTGAATTCGCCGAGGCCGGGTTTGAACACCTTATCGTCGAGAAACATTTTCATCGCCTTCTCGCGGCCCTTCTCCGGGTCGAGGGATTTCAGCGCGTTGCTCTTGCATTCGAGATAGTCGTAGGCCTGATCCTGCGTCATGCCGCGCACGGAGCGCACCGCCTCTTTGGTGTATTGCACGGCGGCGGGGCTTTTCGCCTCCAGCTTGCGCGCCAGCTCCATTGTCACCGCGAGCAATTGGTCCGGCGGCGCGGATTTGTTGATGAATTTCATCGCCGCCGCCTCTTTGCCGTTAAAACGGTCGCCGGTGACCGAATAGTAGATGGCGTCGCGGTAGCCGAGCACCTGCGTCACCGCCCAGGCGACGAGGCCGCCGGGAATGATGCCCCAGTTAACCTCTGACAGCCCGAAGGTCGCATCATCAGCCGCGATGGCGAAATCGCAGGCGATGACCGGCGTGAAACCACCGCCGAAGCAATAGCCGTGGACCATCGCGATGGTCGCCTTGGGAAAGCGCGACAGCTTGTCCCAGCGCCACGCCTGCGAGGCATTGCCGGTGCGGCGCATCGCCTTGGGATTGTCCTCATTGGCGCGGAAGAACAGTTTCAAATCCTGCCCGGCGCAGAAATTGCCGCCCGCTCCCGTAATGACAACCACTTTGGTCTGATCATCGTCCGCCGCCCAGTCCAGAGCCTCGCACATATCGAGATGCAGTTGCGGGCTCATGGCGTTGCGTTTTTCGGGCCGGTTGAGGATGACAAAGGTCACGCCCCCGTCGCGTTCGATCTTGACGTTTTCAAGCTGGATGACATCGGCGCTCATGGCGTCCTCCCGGGGTTGGCGAAGAGGCGATGCTAGATCAGAGGCTCGCCCCGCGGCAATGGGCTGAGGCGCTTTAAGGCCGCGCGCGGCCATGCTAGCAATTGTTCCCGCCTGCCCCCCAAGGGATCGGGGCTAAATGGATCGGCGCCAAAGGGATCGGCGCCCGAGGGATCGACGCCAATGAATTCGCCCAACCCGCCCTTCAAAGCCCTGATTGCCGCCGGCAAGCTTGATCTGCCCGTGCGGATGCGGCGCAATCGGCGCGCCGATTGGTCGCGCCGCCTCGTGCGCGAGACAGCCCTCACGGTGAACGACCTGATCTGGCCGGTTTTCATCATCGACGGCGTCAATCGCCGCGAGCCCGTCGCTTCCATGCCCGGCGTTGACCGCCTCACCATCGACGAGGCCGTGCGCGCGGCGGCGCGGGCGCAGGCGCTCGGCATCCCCGCCCTCGCGCTGTTTCCCAATACCGACCCCGCCCTGCGCGACCCCCAGGGCACGCAGGCCCTCAACCCGGAAAATCTCGTCTGCCGCGCCCTGCGCGCCATCAAAAAAGAGGCGCCGGAAATCGGCATCATCTGCGATGTCGCGCTCGATCCCTATACGAGCCACGGGCACGACGGCGTGCTGCGCGGCGAGGAGATCGTCAACGATGAATCGGTCGCCATGCTGGTGGGCCAATCGCTCAACCAGGCCCGCGCCGGCTGCGATGTGATCGCGCCGTCCGACATGATGGACGGGCGCATCGGCGAAATCCGCAAAGCTCTCGACGCCGAGGATTTCGAACACGTGCAAATCATGAGCTACGCGGCGAAATACGCCTCGGCTTTCTACGGCCCGTTCCGCGATGCCGTGGGCTCCGGCGGCCTGCTCAAAGGCGATAAGCGCACCTATCAGATGGACCCGCACAATTCCGATGAGGCGATGCGCGAAGTCGCCATCGATATCGACGAGGGCGCTGATATGGTGATGGTCAAGCCCGGCATGCCCTATCTCGATATCGTCAGCCGCGTGAAGCGCGAATTTGGCGTGCCCACCTACGCCTACCAGGTCAGCGGCGAATATTCGATGATCATGGCCGCCGCGCGGAACGGCTGGATCGACGCGGATAATGCGATGATCGAAAGCCTCGTCGCTTTCAAACGCGCCGGCGCCGACGGCGTGCTCACCTATTTCGCGCCCGCCGTCGCCGAAAAACTCCTGAAAACGCTGTGATCAAAATGAAAATACTTTTTAGCGCCGCCCTCCTCGCGCTCGCCGCCGCGGCTCCCGCTTCCGCGCAGGAAATCTCGAAAGGCGAATACGCCGCGCTCGCCGCCGACTGCATCGTCTGCCACACCATGCCCGGCGGGCGCCCCTTTGCGGGCGGGCTCAAGATGAACACCCCCGCCGGCGCGATATTTGCCACCAACATCACGCCCGATCCCGCCACGGGCATCGGCGGATATTCTTACGCGGAGTTCGCCCGCGCCCTGCGCGGCGGCGTGCGCAAAGACGGCGCGCGGCTGTATCCCGCCATGCCCTACCCCAGCTATGCGCGGCTCAGCGAAGCGGACCTGCGCGCCCTCTATGATTTTTTCATGAAGGAGGTCAAACCTGTCCGCCAGACCAACACGCCCAGCGAAACCACCGGCCTCTATTCCATGCGCTGGCCGCTGGGCTTGTGGAACTGGATCGGCGGCGGCGCGGATTTTCGCGCCGATAAAGACTTCGACGCGGAATGGAACCGCGGCGCCTATCTGGTGCAGGGGCCAGCCCATTGCGGCGCCTGCCACACGCCGCGCGGCTGGGCTTTTCAGGAAAAAGGCTTTGACGAAAAAAGCGGGGCCTTTTTATCGGGCGGCGCGCTCGACGGCTGGTCCTCTCCCAATCTGCGCGGCGATCTCAACACCGGGCTCGGGCGCTGGAGCGAGGAGGAAATATTCGAATATCTCAAAACCGGGCGCAACCGCTTCGGCGCGGCTTTCGGCACCATGCGCGAGGTCGTCACTTATTCAACCAGCGCGCTGTCCGACGCGGATTTGAAAGCGATGGCGAAATATTTGAAGTCGCTGCCGCCCTCCATAGACCGGGCCGCATCCGTCTGGGTTTACAACAATGAGACGGCGGCGGCGCTGGCCGCGCGCGATTTCAAAAAGCCGGGCGCCGCGACTTACGCGCGCCAATGCGCCTCCTGCCACGGCGGCGACGGCAAAGGCGGCGGCGGTCTGCCACCGCTCGCCGGCAATCCCGCCATTCTCGATCCGGACCCGACGTCGCTGATCAACCTCGTCCTCAACGGCGCCAGCCCCGGCGGCGACGAGGGCGGCGGCGAATTCGACTGGATGCCGCAGTTCCGCACGTTTTTGAGCGACAAGGAAATCGCCGACGTCATTAGCTTCGCGCGCGCCGGCTGGGGCAACCGCGCGCCGCCTGCGGACGCCGCGCAGGTGCGGGCGATGCGCGGGGCCACCGCGGCGGCGGAGGGCGGGCGCATTTTGCATATGCGGTGAGGAGGCAACGGACCTAACGGAGCGGGCGCCGGTTTTCCCCGGCCCCGCCCCTATCCCCGCGCTGCCATCAGCCGCGCGGCATAGCGCGCCATCAAATCCGCTTCGATATTGAGATCGTCGCCGGCAACACGATCGCCCCAGGTCGTCACCGCCAGCGTATGCGGGATCAGCAGGACGGAGAAAACATCTCCTGTGACGCTGTTTACCGTCAGCGAGGTTCCATCGAGGCAAACCGAGCCCTTCTCCGCCACGAACCGCGCAATCGCCTGCGGCGCGCGAACATCAAAATGCGCCATCCCGTCGTGGTCCCGGCGATCCAAAATCCGCGCGACGCCATCGACATGCCCGGTGACGATATGCCCGCCAAGCTCATCGCCGACCCGCAGCGAGCGCTCCAAATTGATCCGCGTCCCCGCCCGCCAGGCGCCCGCATTGGTGCGCGCCAGCGTCTCCGCGCCGATATCGATTTCGAACCAGTTGCCGCCGGCGTCAGCGCCCATGGCCACCGCCGTCAGGCAGGGGCCGCCGCAGGCGATGGACGCGCCCATGGCGATGGAGTCCGCCTGCGCCGGGAAGTTGCCCGCGTCGGGATCGGCGGTATCAGCCGTCAATTGTCCCCGGATGCCCGACGCGGCAAAACCCTTGTAATTCAGAATGTGTTTTACAGCACCGCTCAATTCTGTTGTGTCGTTCACCGGCAATCGACCGATGGCCACCTCCGGGTATCCGCGCCCTAAATCGCCAAACAACGAATCGCTCGTCGTCTGCGCCCAGAAACTAGTCGAAACCAGGAACGCCGGGCAGAGCGGATCGACGTTCGCACCGCTGTAATTGTGGTAATCGTAGGTTGTGCGACCCACAAGCAACACATACTTCGGACGCGTCGAACGCACAGCGTTCTGAATCCCCGCCGGACCGTAGCGTCCGTAATTGTAATAATCAAAGAGCTGTTCCTGATCGACGAATGCGGAACGGATTCCCTCTTTCGTATGCTTCATCAACAGGGCCTGTACACCCGACGCAAATGAGTTCGGCCCCGTTGCGAGGTAGCTGGTTGCGCTGATCGGTTTGACCGACCGACGGCTAACCGATAGCGGGGCATTCTCCTGCCCGCCCGGCACGACTTGATACTGCAGGGTCCCGCCCATGCTCGCAGTGAAGCGGATCTTGTATGTGCCATCGGCTTGCATTTGCGCTTCATATGGAACCGGCGCGACGCGATCCGGGAAACGCGTGTCGAGTACCCACACATCGGCGTTCGGAAGATTCGTCAATTCGTACACTGCCGACGCACCGGACGCATTCGTGATCGTAATCGGTTTCGATCCATCCAACGTTCGTGTGTAGTTCGTCGTGAGAGAGTGAACGAAACAGATCTGGCTGTTCACGCCTTCCAACGTGGGCGTCATTAAATTAATCGTATTCGTTCCCGCGTTCAATACGCCCGACGGAACCTGGAACGTCAGTTGCATCATCTTGCCGCCGCCGCTCCACTGCATTTGTCCAATGGGTTGACCGTTGACAAGCGCTTGAAGCGTATGATCGACAGCCACACCCTCTGTTTGCGTCAGGCTCCACAACGTCACGGTCAGCGTCGCGGGCCCGCTGCTGGCGGAGGGCGTCTCGACGCTGAACGTCTGCACACTGCCGTCCGTCAGATATTGGCTGGAGAACCACGGCGCAAACGTGTACGGGCGGAACCCGTACTGGTAGTCAAAGTATACATCGTGGTAATTGGACGTGACCGTCGCCAGGCTGCTGACATTGACCGGTGCATTGCTTCCAAACAAACCACTGGCTTGTGTCACACCACTGACTGTTGTCGGCGCAGACGTGTTGCGCAGGAAGAGCGCGTCTTTGTCCGTGTAGTCGTCGCTGTAACCCGGCGCATAAACGTAGAGCGTTCGGTTTCGTAGGGCGAGCACCGGCAACACTCGACCTTCACGTTGCACGGCGACGTGGTTGATGTCGAATCCAGCAGGCAACGACGTTTGCGGAATCGCGAGCACACCCGGAGCGACGTAGAGGACTTTCGCCGCCATGAAACTGGATGATCCCAGAGCCGCAGACGTATTGCTGAACCAACGCGATTCGATCGCGACATTGTGTTCATGGGTCCATGAAGGATCACCATTTTGGGGTACCACTGCCATCGCACCGTTCCGAGGTGCGACGGTCGCGATAATGGGTGCGAACCGCGAAACGTTTTGTTGGACTCCGGCAATCGACAACGTGGCGTCGGCAAATTGTGCAGCCATTTCGTGCATGCGAACGGACTGAACTTCGACATCAGCGCTCGACATTGCCGCGTCCATTCCGTCACCGCTGACGACCGACGCCTCGGCGCTCACGGGATCGACTGTCACGGGTCCTGCCAATTGTCCGTATGTTTCCAGTTCACCGTCGAGGGAAATAATTTCGAGCTTGTATTCGAATTGGCCATTCGGTGCCCAATCCACGAGCCGATACGTGTGATCGTCGGCGGTTGTGATTCGCCCGGCGACAAGGCTGGGGTTCACCTTGCTCCACAGTTCAGATCCGACCGTGCGACGATAAACGAAGTAGCCCGCGTTTTGGTATTCTGAGACGGTATGCCAGGTCAATACCGTGCTGAGGCCTTCGTTTGTAGCCAGGAAGGAGTCGAGCTTGACAGGCGTGACGCTGGTGCTCGTAGGGACAACGTAGGCGGAATCGGCACTGATCGCGGAGCCGGGAATTGCATTGGTGGTCATCACACCGTTCAACGAATATTGAATAGACCAACCCGACGGCAACCCGGACACATTGTTGAATGCGATCGCGATCAAAGGGGTTCCAGCCGGACTGGTGATGATCGGAATTGGAGTCGTGCCGTATTTTCCTGCACCAATTCCGAGCGACAGGGTCGTCGTGGAAGCACTTACGGTCAGGCTACTGCCTGCGGTTGTGAACGCCAGTTTTTGATTTGTGACGGTCGGAGTGGTCGCGTTGTCCGTTGTTAGAATGATCTTGAGTTTTGCACTGGAAAGATTGACATTGTTGGCACCCGCGACATACAGCGTTTCGTTTGCCGTCACCACGGGATTAATGGTCGCGGTCGCAGCACCCGGCCAAAGTACTCCACCGGCGCTGCAATCCACAGCGGCGACGAGACCCGTCGACGTCCCATCGCCGCTTCCGCGCAACACACTACCGAATCCAATTGTCGCTTTATTCACGATCTTGCCCGTGATGTTCAATGTTCCAGCGCTGAACGATGTAGTTGTACCGGAATAGGTGTTGATGCCGGCAAGTGTCAAGGTGCCCAAACTCGTTTTCGTCAGATTAAAGCCACCTGCGATGATGCCGGCAATTGTCAAATTTTGACCGGCGGCTACGTCAATCGAGGCACTGTTGCTGGTCAACGTGATGCCGCGATTGGCGTTCAGTGTGAATGTACCGGTTGAACCGAGCGTTCCTGCACCCAAGGAAATCGATGCTGGGAGCGCGGAAACCGGAACGGCTCCCACATTGTTGTCGGCGCTGATGCTCAACGTACCCGCCGAGATCGTAGTCCCACCCGTGTAGGTGTTTGCGCCCGAAAGCGTCAGAGTTCCGGCTGCTTGCTTCGTCATGAATCCGGCACCCGAAATCACGCCCGATAGCGTTTGATTCGCTGAGCTGTTGTAAACAAAATTAGCGGTGGCAAGGACGACTCCAGTGCCCAGCAATTGAATGTTGTTGGCGTAGTTGCCGCCTCCCAATTGCCCGGAGCCATCAATAAAGAATTTACCACCATTGCTTCCGCCGTTCAGAGCAATCGTCAGCGGTCCGGTAAAAGTCGAAACGCCGGCGATGTGGAACTCGTTGGAGTTGTTGAACCCAAACGGCACGTTCACCGTCGTCGGGCTGCCATCGGACGAATCGGGAATGGATCCCGTCACGTACAGAATTCCTAGGTTCCCGTCATTTATGAGCGTCAGTGTTTTGGCACCCGTTCCCGTCGCCGTGAATCCGCCTACGGTTGGAGTTGTGCCGTTGGTGTTGCCCCCAAGCGTAACAACCACGGTCCCTGCTCCGGTATCCGCCAGATTGATAAGCCGATCCGTCATGCCCGCATTCGCCGACGCGCCTCCGGGCGAAATCTTCAAAGTCGAACCGTTGTACATATCGATGGTGCCATTCGCAACCGTCGTTGGCTTACCAAAAGCTCCGGCCACACCGAGCGGCGAAATAAAGCCTTGAAGAACGCCCCCTCTTACGATTGTTTTTCCAGAGTATGTATTTGCCACTGCGCCGGTTCCCAGAAACGTGCTTCCCGCTCCAGATTTTGTGAGGGAGTAACCGTTGCCGCCATCACTGATGATTCCATTAAAGGTTAACGAATTGCGGGTGTGGTTGATCGTGTAGCTTCCGAACAACGCGACAGGCCCGTTCCATGTCGTGGCAGCATTGTTATTGGCGCCAAAGCTTCCGTAAATATTAATCGCCTGACTCGCCGCAAACGTTTCACCAAAGTTACCGTTACCGTCGAAGATGCCTCCGTAGATATTGATCGGACCTGTGCCGAGTGCCTGATTGCCGCCGACGAATACTGTTCCACTGGTCATATTGAATCCGCCACTAAACGTGTTCGTTCCCTGCAGATTGAGTCCGCCTGTTATCGGCCCTGTCGATCCAACGCTCGCGAACGTCACACTGCCCGCGCCGCCCGGACCGTTGGCAATCACTGACGTGATCGTTGTCGTCTGCGCGTTGCTGGTGATGATCAAGTCATTTGCATTGGGTCCCGGCGTGCCGGTACCAATCAGGATACCCCCGGCGGCAAGTCCGCCCGAAATCGTCAACGTGTTGGAGCCTGAATTCAACAAGCCGTTCAAGGTCAAACTGCTGCTGGCGCCCAGCGCGGTCGTTGTGGCACCACCCGAGTAGCGCAGCGTGTTGGCGCTGAGAGCGCTCGTCGGGGTGGCTGCAGCCGAATATTCGAAGTTTCCACCGCTCGAAAGATTGCTGAGATCGGCTGGCGTGGCCGTCGTCCCCGTTACTCCTGTGATGGCGGTTGCCGTACCGGCGGCCGAACCCACTGCGTACTTCAGCAGCAACGCCGAGCCCGTCGTAGCCCACGGCGCGATGATGTTGTTGACGTTCGTGTAGGTCGTTGTGATCGGGCCGGTGACGGTTCCGAAATTAACGACACCATTTCCTGCAAGCCGCGTGATTCCGCCCAGGTTGAGGGTGTCGGTGGCGACCGTGTTGGTCACCGTCGCCACGCCGGGATTTACGTTCAGTCCGCCAATCGAGAGCGTATTGGTGCCTGTCGGGCCGTAGCTGAAAACGCCGGTTCCTCCAAGGGTCACGGATGGCGCGTAGGTGACAGTCCCCGGCTGGTTCAACGAGAACGTGCCCGTGTTAACCGTGAAAGTTCCATTACCGGGGACCAGCGTCGCCGTTACGTTTGCGTTGCCGGTAAACACAAACGAATTTGCATTGATCGTTCCATTTTGAATCGTTCCGCCGTTAAAGGTTGCCGTACCAAACGTGTTGCTTTGGCCATTCAAATCGACGACGCCGGTCGTGAAACCGGTCACGGGGAAAAACACAACGTTGTTGGCGTTGCTGGTAGAAATGGCGTTGGTCATCACCAGCGTTCCGCCACCGCCTCCGAGCAAATACGTTGTTCCGTTCGGTGTCAGTGTTCCCGAATACGTCGCCGTGCTGCCCGTCAACGCACCCAATGCAGGACCGGGAGCGACAAACGCATTCACACCGGCGTTGTTGAAATTCAGATTTTCGCTCACGGTGCTCGTTGAGAGACTCACCAAACCGTTCGACGACGTCGCAGTTGTGTTCACAATGCGACTCAGCAGATCCGACTGAATCGAACTCGCGGGAACGTAACCCAGCCCCGCATTTCCGTTCAGCACAATATTTCGACCGGAGCCGGAGACGGAAGCAAGCGTGTTAAACTGTGCGGCTGCGCTGGTGCCGATACTGATGCCGCCGGTCGCTGCAGAGTTATTACCGGAGAGTATCAAAGTACCCCCGTTAACAGCAGTCAGCCCCGT
>JANYFM010000101.1 GCA_025362655.1 Hyphomicrobiales bacterium
ATGCCCCAGAGCAAACCGCCGCCCCAGGCCAGGCATTCCATGGCGCCGCGCCGGCTCGTCTTTTTGCCAATCATATCGGTCATAGCCGTTCTCCCGATCCGCCGGATCTGGCGGGTTCAGAGGGTAGACTCGGAACGCCAGCGATTTATTCCCGGGCGCCCTGAAGAATTTTTCGCGCCGAAAAATGATCCCCCGTAGGGAACCAATCTATGGTGGTGAAAACAGCCGGCTCGGAGAATCTGCGCAGACGGATAAGTGGATTTTCCACCCGCCAGCGGCGATTATCGCTGCAAATCAGGAGAGCAAATGGGAAAGCGAACACGCCGGAACCACACACCGGCCTTCAAGGCGAAAGCGGCGGTGGCGGCTCTCAAGGGCGGGAAGACGCAGGCCGGGCCGGCGCGGCAATTCGGCGCGCGCGTCAATTGGAATATTCCTTCGCGGGCAGCCGGATGATGCGCGGCTTTCTGAACCGCGCCGGCGTTTCGACCGGTCGCCGGCATGCCGCGGCCTTGATGAAGCGCATGGGCATCGAGGCGCTGTATCGCAGGCCGAACACGTCGAAGCCGGCGCCGGGCCACAATATTTATCCGTATCTTTCGCGCGGCGTGAAGGTCGAGAAGCCGAACCAGGTCCGGGCGACGGACATAAGGCTGTGGAAATCGGCGAAGCACGGGGAGGTTTGCCTGCGCGCCCACGACAGCGTCGGCGGGGCGGGCGCCTAGCGGACGCAGGTATGTCGATTATTACAACACAAGGCTGTAGCGGCGGCTCGGGGGAGTCAGCCGGTCGCATCAATCCAGCACGCCCACAGAACACGGGATGCGCGGATAAGTTTCGCACATTCATCTCGTGAAAATATGCTTGGACCCATGGCTACAGGCCGACCACACGGCGAAAACACCGTCCGAAATTTTTTCGGAACTATGCGTGTAAGCCATTGATTGACTTGGTACCGCCACCCCGGCTCGAACGGGGGACCCCTAGATCCACAATCTAGTGCTCTAACCAACTGAGCTATGGCGGCGCCGCGCGCGAAGGGGCGGGAGGCCCCTGCAAAGCGGGCGGAACCTAGAAGCAATGACTTGTGAATGCAAGCGCTTCAAAACGCGCATATATCCGCCTTGCCGGGGCCTGTCCGCGGCGGTAGCGTGCCGGTTCAGGGAGGCTCAATGTTCGCCAAAATCAATCATCTCGCCATCGCCAGCGACGTCTACGCGGTCAATGCGCGCTTCTATCAGGCGCTTTTCGGCATGAAGGCCGGCGATTCCAACGGCAGGCCCTCGCGTGCCGTGCCGGTCAGCGACGGCCAGGTGGGCCTCAACAATATCCCCCGCCGCGATGGCAAGCGCAGCGGCCTCGACCATTTCGGCTTCGAGGTCGAGAGCATGGATGCGGCGCTGGAGCGGCTGCGCAAATTCGACGCCTCGTTTCAATATGTCCAGCGCCCCGCCGCGCGCCCGAACGCCGCATTCAGCGCCCACGATCCCGACATGATTATTTTCGATCTCGCCGAGCGCAATTCCGGCAAGGCGAAGGATATTTTCGCCGCCGGCGGCTGGGAGCCCGCGCGCTACATTGATCACATCGCGCTGCGCGTGCGCAATCCCGAGCGCAGCGCTGAATTCTACGCGCGGGTGTTTGAACTGGAGCCCGCAAACACCGCGGAGGGCGGTATTTGGCGGGTTTCCGACGGGCGCGTCAGCCTGATCCTCCTGCCGTGGAAAATGAGCGGCTTTGAGGGCCAGGACCCGACGCCGCCGCAGCTGGAGCATTTCGGCTTCAGCGTCGAAAGCGTCGATGCGGTGAAGCTCGAAATGGCGGAGCTTATCGGCGTCAATCCGCAGTTTGCGACCAAGCCGCTGGGCTACGGCGAGGAGGGCCGGGCGCGGATGAAAATGTTCCGCCAATGCCCCGCGGGCGAATTTCACCTGACGGATATCGAAGGCGTTTATGTCGATGTCAGCGCGCGCTAGGCTTCGCATCCTGTCGGTGCTTTTGGGATCGCTCGCGGCGCTCATCACAGCCCGCGCGGACCCTGTCGCCGATTTTTACGCCGGCAAAACCATCACGCTGATTATCTCCACCGGCGTCGGCGGCGGCATTGACACAAATGCCCGCGTGCTGGCGCGCCATCTCGGCGCGCATATCCCCGGCAATCCCCTTGTTGTGCCGAAAAACATGGCCGGCGCCGGCCATCTTCTCGCGGCCAATTTTCTGCACAATGCCGCGCCGAGGGACGGCACGCATATCGGCGCGGTGCTTCCCGCCTTCGTCGGCTACCAAATTCTCGACGGCAAAGGCGCGCAATATGACGCGCGCAATTTCAATTTTTTAGGCGCCAGCGATGTGGAGAACGCCAATTTCTACACGTGGAGCGCGCTCGGCTTGAAATCGGTTCTCGGCGCCCGCTCCCGTGAGGCGCTGATGGGCGCGACGGGCGCGGGCTCCTACACGGCGCTGTATCCCGCGTTGCTCAACAACACGCTCGGCACAAAGTTTAAAATTGTTTCCGGTTACCGCAGCACCAACGAGATACATCTTGCCATGGAGCGCGGCGAGGTGCAGGGGCGCGCCGGGAATTTTTTCACCAGCCTGAAGTCGCAGAACCCCGGCTGGCTGCGCGACAAGAAGATCGACATGCTCCTCCAGATCGGCGCCGCCCGGGATCCTGAGTGGCCGGATGTGCCGTTGCTGACGGACCTTGCGGAGAACGGGGAGCAGCGGCAAATTTTCAGCGTTTTCTCCGCCGAAACGGCGCTCGGAAAAGTCTTCATCACGACGCCCGGCGTCCCCCGGGACCGCCTCGCCGCGCTGCGCAAAGCGTTTGAGGAGACGCTGCGCGATCCCGCTTTTTTGGAAGACGCGCGCAGGGTGGAAATGCTGACACGCCCGCTGGGCTGGCAGCAGGCCAAAGCGCTGGCCGACGAAATCCTCGCGCTGCCAGAGGACATTGTGCGCAAAGCCAGAGCCGCGATGGAAATCAGGCCGGGCGACGAGCGCAAGGCGCCGGCGGACTAGCCGCGGGGCCGGGCGCGCATTAAAGTTGCATTGTTGATCCGTGGAAATCTGGAGGTTATCATGCGCCTATCCCGCTGTTTCGGCGCCTCGCTCTGCGCTTTATTTGTCTCCGCCGCGGCGCCCGCGCGGGCGCAGTCGCCGGCAGTAACGCCGGGCCTCATCGAGAAAACCGCGCAGGCGAATTTTCCTGAATTTTTCGAAATGCTGTCTCTGCCGAACGATTCCATCGTTGCGGCGGATATTCGCAAAAACGCCGACTGGCTGGAAGCCGCTTTCCAAAAGCGCGGTTTCACGACGAAGCAATTGCCCAGCAAAGACAAGCCGCTGGTGTTTGCCGAATACGGCCGAAAAAATCCCAACGCGCGGACCATTCTTTTCTACATTCACTTCGACGGAATGCCGGTCGTGCCGGAGCACTGGGCGCAGAAAAGCCCGTGGGATCCGGTGCTGAAACAGCGCCGGGGCAGCGGCGCGCCTGTCGCCGCGCCCGCCTTCACGCCCTCGCGCGCCAGCGCCCGGACGGACTGGGAGGAAATCGACAAGGCGCAATTATTTTCCGGCAAAATCGATCCGGAATGGCGCATTTTCGGGCGCTCATCCTCCGATGACAAAGGCCCGATCATGATGCTGCTCACAGCGTTTGACGCGTTGAAGGCGGCCTCGCTGGAGCCTGAAATAAATGTCAAAGTTCTCCTCGACAGCGAGGAGGAAAAGGGCTCGCCCGACATCGGCGCGGTCGCCGCCGCGCATCGCGACCTGCTGCGCGCCGACGCGATTGTTATTCACGACGGGCCGATGCATCCCTCGGGACAGCCCACAATCACCTTCGGCAACCGCGGCAACATCGTCGTGGAATTGACGGTCCACGGCCCCAAAGCGCCGCTGCACAGCGGCCATTTCGGCAATTACGCGCCAAACCCGGCGCAAAGGCTCGCCGCGCTTCTGGCCTCGATGAAAGATGACGAGGGCCGCGTCACAATCGCCGGCTATTACGACAGTGTGAAGCTCAGCGATGCCGAGCGCGCCATCATGGGCGCGGTGCCCGACAATGAGCCGGAATTGCTGAAACGCCTCGGCATCGCCAAGCCGGAATCCGTCGGCCGCAATCTTCAGGAGGCGATACAATATCCGTCCCTCAACATCCGCGGCATGGTCTCCGCCTCCATTGGCGACAAAGGCGCGAACATCGTGCCAAGCAATGCTGTCGCGGAACTCGATCTGCGCACGACGCCCGGCGCGGGGCCCGACCGCCTCGCCGCGCTGATTGAGGCGCATGTGCGCTCCAAAGGCTATTACATCGCGGCCGGCGAGCCCAATGACGACGAGCGCGCGCGGCACGACAGGATCGCCTCGCTGACAATCCAGCGCGGCAGCGCGGCGGCCTTCACGCCCTTGGATTCCCCGATTGGCGTCTGGGCGCAGGACACTTTGGCCAGGGCCTTTGCGGAGGGCGAAACGCCGGCCAAAACCGTGCGCATCCGCATGATGGGCGGCAGCGTGCCCACCGACAAACTGGTGGATGCGCTTGGCCTGCCTTTCGTCATTGTGCCGCTGGTGAACCCTGACAATAACCAACACAGTTTCGATGAAAATTTGCGTGTTGGACATTTCTTCAGCGGCGCGCGGTCCATGGCGGCCCTGCTGCGCTCGCCTTTTGTTAAATGATGCTCCCGCATTTTTGTTCGCTAACCGAAATTACCCGTTGCCGCGTGACGGGGCCAGCCGCCAAACCGGGCGCTGAGTTGCGCGTCCCGACCCAGGACGGCAGGTTTGCTGTGCCCCTCTGAAGATCGGCCCTCTGTGGTTTGTTCTCTTAATGTTCTTGCATTCGTCAGATAGCACCGCTAGCATGGTTTCCATGGCGGGAGGCTTGCATGGTTGTGCGTGTGGCGACGGTGGCGTTTCAGGGCATTGAAGCGCGGCCCATTGATGTTCAGGTTCAGTTGTCGAACGGCGACGTGAAATTCAACGTTGTCGGGCTCGGCGATAAAGCGGTTTCCGAATCGCGCGAGCGTGTGCGCGCCGCGCTCAATGCTTCGGGCCTCGCCCTGCCGGCGCGCCGCATCACCGTCAATCTCGCCCCCGCCGATGTGCCCAAAGAGGGCAGCCACTATGATCTGCCCATAGCCCTCGCCGTGATGGGCGCCATTGGCGCGATCCCCGCCGACGCGCTCAATGATTACACGGTCATCGGCGAACTCGCCCTCGACGGCACGATCACCGCTGTCGCCGGCGCGCTGCCCGCGGCGGTCGCCGCCAACGCGCGCGGACACGGGCTGATTTGCCCGGCCGATTGCGGGCCGGAGGCGGCCTGGGCCTCCTCTGAGATTGATATTCTCGCGCCCCGCTCGCTGATCCAGCTCGCTAATCATTTCAGGGGCACGCAGGTGATGGCGCGGCCCCAGCCCGCCGTGCGGAAAACCGGCGCGCCGCAGCCTGATTTGCGCGACATCAAAGGCCAGGAAAGCGCCAAGCGCGCGCTGGAGATAGCCGCCGCCGGCGGCCACAATCTGCTGATGAGCGGTCCGCCCGGCTCCGGCAAATCCATGCTCGCGGCGCGGCTGCCCTCAATCCTGCCGCCGCTCACGCCGCGCGAGCTGCTGGAGGTCTCGATGATCCATTCCGTCGCCGGCGCGCTGGCCGGCGGCCAGTTGACGGACCGGCGCCCGTTCCGCGCGCCGCACCATTCCGCTTCCATGGCGGCGCTGGTCGGCGGCGGCGTCAACGCGCGCCCGGGCGAGGCCTCGCTGGCCCATAACGGCGTGCTGTTTTTGGATGAGCTTCCCGAGTTTCAGCCGCATGCGCTCGACAGTCTGCGCCAGCCGCTGGAGGCCGGCGAAATCGCCATCGCGCGGGCCAATCACCGCGTCGTTTATCCCGCCCGCTTCCAGCTTGTGGCCGCCATGAATCCATGCCGCTGCGGCCACGCGGGCGACCCCGGCTATGCCTGCAAACGCCAGCCCAACGAGCGCTGCGTCGCCTCCTATCAGCAGCGCATTTCCGGGCCTTTGCTGGACCGCTTCGATCTCACCATTGAAGTGCCGGCGGTCACCGCCGCGGACCTCATCCTGCCGCCGCCGGCGGAAGGCTCGGCCGAGGTCGCGGCGCGGGTCGCCGCCGCCCGCGCCATTCAGGTCGCGCGCTACAAGGCGCTGGGCCTGCCGGGTGTCGCCTGCAACGCGGCGGCGCCCGCCAATATCATCGAGACCGTCGCCAATCTCGACGATGCCGGCCTGAAACTGCTGCGCGAAGCCGCCGAGCGCATGCGCCTTTCCGCCCGCGGCTATCACCGCACGCTGAAACTGGCGCGCACCCTGGCGGACCTCGACGGGGCCGGGCGCGTCGGGCGCATTCATCTGGCCGAGGCGCTGTCTTACCGGGCGCGCAACGCGCTCGCGGCGCAGGCGGCGTGAGGGCGGCGGGGCCGCGGCACACGTCGTAAGATAAGAGTTTCGAGCATCTTCGCGGAGCGTGATCCGTCAATGGTTTACGCTTCTCGAAAGATATGTCTGAAAGTGAAGTAGCCGGGGACATGGAAAAACCGACGCCCCTTGGCGCGGCCCCGGAGGGGCCATTGCGTGTAGCCACGGGTGAAGCGCAGCGGAACCCGTGGGGGCGTGACTTTGATCCTCGTCTCCGCCCCGGAGGGTCGGAGGAAGTTGGCGCAGGCGCCCCGCTCAATCGAACACGTATTTCTCGTCAAACTCGATGCCGTGAGCGCGCAGAAGGCCCAAAAGCTCGGACCTGAAGTCCACGGTCTTGTGATGTTCGGCCTGCCCCAGGATATATCTCTTCAGCGCGTCCTCCCGGAACTTGCTGACGGAGAACACGCTGTAGCCCTCCTGCCACGCGAAGCTTGCCAGTTCGGGAAACGTTTCGTGCATCCACTTGCTCGACCCAGCCTTCACAACGCGCATCAGGTCGGACAGCCTGCCGTCAGGCCGCCACCGAAGATAGAGATGCACATGGTCCTCGACGCCGCCGATCTCGTGGAGAGTGCCCTTCTCCGCCCGGACGATGCCGCCGATGCAGGGATAGAGCCGCTCCGCGATTTCAGGCGAAATCCAGCGCATGCGTCCCTTCGTCGAGGTGACAATGTGAATGAGCAGCTGCGAATACGTGCCTGGCATTGAAACTCCGTCGCCCCTCCCGGGGCTGCACACCGTGTGGAACCCCTGTCCACGGGTTCCGCTGCGCTCCACCCGTGGCTACAGTCCGTGGCCCCTCCGGGGCCGGGATGCTGCCGCGTGAAAATGACATTCGGACAGGCAAGACGCAATTGGCGCGATCCGTGTTCGAGCTTTTCGCTATCGTCAAACGGATCATCGACGCGGGCGGACAATTTCTGAGCCTCGCCGAACCGTGGGCGGACACCTGGACCAGTACGGGACGGCTAATGATCGCCGTCCTTGGCGGGCTGGCGGATGTAGAGCGCGATTTAATCGCACGCGCACCCGCGAAGGCCGCGCCCGCGCCAAGGCGCGCGGCCAGCACATGGGGCGACCGCCGAACATGACGGCAGTGCAGAAACGTGCAACACGGCGAAGACGGAAAGACGGGGAATCCGTCGCCGACCTCGCGCGATCCTATGGTGTGTCGCGAGCGGCGATCTACCGAACGACGGCGGCGGCATGACCGCTTATCGACCTATCGCGAACATGGCGAGAGGCGGGGATTTTCGCCCGCCTTTGTCGCTGAATGACCCAGAATTGGCGCGGCAAGCCGTTTGAGAGCCATGCTGCGGTGACCGAACTCATCGGCGTCACGACGAGGGCCGGCCCGAAGGTGGAATACGCCCTCGACGAGCGAACCTACGAGAAAGGCATTCGCGTCACGGACGCCGAAATTAAACTTCTCGACATCAAAGGCGATGCGTTCTATCCCGAATGGAACTATACGATCAAACCGCGCGGGGTTCGAAAACTGTAGCGGTTATCGATGAAGAAGTCCTTACTCTCCATGCTCAAGTCTCTCGCGCCAATCGGATTGCTTGCGGACCGGTTCGAGCAGACCAGCCTCATCCACATGCCCTATACAGTAGCTTCATCGTA
>JANYFM010000109.1 GCA_025362655.1 Hyphomicrobiales bacterium
GTGCGGACGAGTTCGCCCAGCGTTTCGGCCAGCGCAGCCGTGTTGTGTTCGACGAGCTGGTTCAGCCGGTCGACGCCGGAAATTGTGTTGGCGGCGGTCTGGTTGAGCGACACCACTTGGTTTGAAATCGTGCCGACGGCGTTCTGGAAATCCCTGACCCTTGCGGTCAGCGAAGTCTCGACGGCGCCGAGGTTGTCGTGCGCGCCGCTGACAATCGTCTGCAGCTCGCCGTTGGCCGCCGACAGGCGTTCGAGCACGGAGCCCATCTCGCCGCGGATGCGGTCGTTGACAGCGACCAGCGAATGAACCGAGGTCGCGGCGCCGGCGTCAAGCGACTCGCGCAGCGCCGCCGAGGAGCGGTCAATCGCCCCGGTCAGCTCGGATTGCCGCTCGTCGAGGTGCCCGGCGAGCGCCTGGCCGTAGGACTCGATGGCATGCGCGATATTCGCGCCGCGGCTTTCGATGGCTTGCGAAACAGCGGTGCCGTGCCCGTCGATTGAATCAGCGACAGCCGCGCCGCGGCTATCAATGGCGCGGGCGACAGCTTCGCCGACCCTGCCGATTTCAAGCGCCACCGCGCCGCCGCGCTCCGACAGGAGATCGACGAGCATCGGACCCTTGGTGTCAAACAAAGTGTGCAGTTCGCCGCTTCGGCCGGCGAGCATTTCATGCAGGTCCTTCGAGCGGTCCGCGAGCATTTCGTGCAAATCTTTCGAGCGGCCCGCCAGCGTGTCGTGCAGATCGCGCGAGCGGTCGGCGAGCGTGTCGTGCATCTGCCGGGCGGTGGCGTTCATCGTTTGCGCGACGTACTGGCCGGCGGTCTCCAAAGCGGTTTGCAAATCGCCGGCGCGTCCGGTCAGCGTTTCGCTGAGCGCGCGGCCGCTTTCATCGAGGGTCGTGTGAATCTGGCGGGAGCGCTGATCGAGCGTGTTCGACAGGGATGTTGTGGCGTGATCGAGGGTCTCGTGGATTGCGGCGAGGCGCCCGGCAAGGGTGACGTCGATTTCCGCGAGGCGGGCGCCGAGGGTGGCGTCCATCGCGCGGGGATCCAGCGCCGCATGAAGATCGCGCACGCCGTCGCCGACGGTGCGGGCAACCTCCAGCGCGGTTTGCGCCAGCGTGTCATTAAGCGCGCGGGCGCGCTGGTCGAGGCCGGTGTCGATTTTGGCGATCAGGCCCTCAAGGGATTGCGAAACGCCCAGCGTGCGGGCGCTGGCGCGGGTCTCGAATTCCGTGACCTGCTGTTCCAGCAGATCAGCGGTTTCGCGGGTGCGCGCGCCGAGCTTCTCGTTGAAGGCGTCGGCGTGGGTGGTGAACACAGCCTCGACCGCGCCGAGGCGGTCATTGACCGCGCCGGTGAAGCGGTCGGAATGGCCGGCGATCTGCTCGGCGAGCAGGCCGCCCTGCGAGAGCAGCGATTGTTCGAAGGCTTCGAGCCGCCCCGCGAGGCTGGCGCTGACGCGGCCGGTGTGAACGCCGATGGCCTCGATGGCGTCGTTGGCGGTTTCGCTGAAGCCGGCGTGCAGGCCCCGCGACTGCTCATCGAGAGTCTTCCGCACGTGGGCCTGGTGCTCATTGAGCGCGCCGGTCAGTTCGGCGCCGGTTTTCAGCATCGCCGCCTGCGCGGAGGCGGCATGATCGGCGAGGCCGGCCGCGATTTGGCCCGTGGCGCCCGCGAGGTCCTCGTGCGAGCGCTTGACAAGATCTCCATAGGCCTGGCCGCGCTCAACGATGGCGGCCTGAATCTGGTCGCCCGCGCCGATCAGCTCATTGCCCGAAAGCCGCACCGCCTCGTGGAATGCGGCGGCGCGCTCCGCGATCAGCTCGGCGATGCGTCCGCCGGTCTCCGACAGATCGCGCTTCGCGCCGTCGTGGGTCTCGCGGATCGCATCGATGCGCTCGGAGAGCGCCGCCGAGACGCCCTCGCCCGCGGCGGCGAAATCGTCGCGGGACCGGCGCATGAGATCGCCAAGCGACTGCGCGCGCTCCGCGATGGAAACATGAATCTGATCGCCGGCGGCGATGATTTCGTTGCGCGACTGCTGCACGGCGTGATGGAAAATGCCGGTCCGTTCGGACAGCATTTCCGACACGCGGTCGCCGGTTTCCGCCAGACTCCGGCGGGCGCTTTCATGCGCCGCGTCAATGGACTGAACACGCGCGTCGAGGGTGCCGGCGATTTCCTCGCCGGTCGCCGCCAGCCGCTCGCGCGCGTCCAGCATAATTTCATTCAGGGCCTGGCTGCGCTCGATGATGGCGGAATGAATCTGGTCGCCGGCGGCGAGCCATTCGTTGCGCGACAGTTTGACCGCGTCGTGGAAGGCGACCGTGCGGTCCGTCAGAAGGGCGGAAATCTGATTGCCGGTGTCGGTGAGCTCGGCGCGGGCCTGATGGTGCACCCCGCGCGCCTCAACGGCGCGCTCGGCCAGCGTCGCGGCGATGGCGTCGCCGGCCTCGATCAGCTCGCGGCGGGAGGTGACGTGCAATTCGTCGAGAACGGCGGCGCGCTCGGCGTGAAGCGCGGAAATCCGGGCGCCGGCCTCCGCCATGGTCTCGCTGGATTTGTCGAACTGCGCGCGCGCCGCCTCGGCGCGCTCCGCAACCAGCGCGGCGATGCGCTCGCCGGTCTGAGCGAAATTTTCGCTGGAAGCCTCAAACATGCCGCGCGCCTCGGCGGTACGCTGGTCCACAAGCGCGGCAATGCGCTCGCCGGTGGCGGCGAGGCCGGCGTCAAGGACTTGCGTGCGTTGGTCCACAAGCGCGGCGATACGCTCGCCGGCGGCGGAGAGATTTTCGCTGGACCGCTCAAACATGCCGCGCGCCTCGGCGGTACGCTGGTCCACAAGCGCGGCAATTCGCTCGCCGGTGGCGGCGAGGCCGGCGTCAAAGACTTGCGTGCGCTCGGTGTAAAGCGCCGTCATGCGCTCGCCGGCGGCGGAGAGATTTTCGCTGGAGCGCTCAAACATGTCGCGGGCATGTCCGGCGCGCTCGTCCACAAGCGCGGCAATGCGCTCGCCCGTCGCGGCGAGGCTTTGGTCCAGCGCCTGGCCGTGAACCGTGACGGTGGCGTGAATCCGCTCGCCGGTGTCGGCAATGCGGTGGATCAGCGTGTCGCCGTGGCCGGAGACGGCATCGCCGATCCTCTGGCCTTCCAGAGTCAGCCGTTCGGCGAGGGCGTTGCCATGCGCGCCAAGATTTTTGATCAGCGTTTCATGGCTGGCCAGCAGGCGCGTGTCGATCTGCGCGGTTTTCCCGGCGAATTCCGCGCCGATGGATTCGGACGCCGCCGCGAGTTTCTGCGCGGCTTCCGCGCCCGATTGCTCAAGCCGCGCGCTGACGGCGGCGCCATGCGCATCGATCCGCCCGGCGAGGGCCTCGCCGGCGCGGGCCAGCGACAGATTGATTTCCTCGCTTTTCGCGCCGAGCGAGGTGGTGACGCGGCCGCCGGCTTCGCTGACGCCCAAGGCGATGGTTTTGCTGGCGTTGTCCAGCTCCTTTGACAGCGCCTCCTGCGAGTTGGCGATGGCGAGACGCACGCGGTCGGCGTTGGTGAGGATGGCCTCGCGCTCGCTGGAGAGCTCGTCGATCAGCTGGCGCATGCGCCGCTCATTGTCGGTGTAGGAGCGCTCGAGATTGGAAACTTCGGAGCGCACCACGGTTTCCAGCTCGCTGGCGCGCGCCAGAGCGCGCTCAAGTCCGTCGCCCATTGAGGCGATCTCGCGGCGGATCGCCTGTGAGAGCGTCACCACCTGGTCCGTCGCGAAGGACTGGGGATCGGCGAGTTTCAGCGCCATTTCCGTCATTGAGCGGGCGGTGTGGCGCATTTCGCGCGTGCGGCGGGCCAGCGCGGCGGTGACAAAGAAAAACACAACCGGCCCGAGGCCGATCAGCGCCCACAGAGCCATTTCCTCGGGCGCGAGCGGTCTGACTTTGTGGATGCTCCAGGCGAAATAGCCGGTCAGCCCCAGCCAGATGGCGGAGGCAAAGAATGCCAGCACGACCGGCGCGCGGCTGGGACGGTATTGCAGGGCTTGGAGAATCTGGCCGACGGAGCGCACGTCGTCGTTGGCGGGCTGGGATGTCGGCACGACAGCCGGCGCTTTGACGGATTGGCGCGGCGCGGCATCAACAGCGGGCGAGGGTTTGTAAGCGCCGGACAATTCGGCGCTGCCGACTTCGGGCAGTTTCGGCGCGGTTTTGGCGCCATCGCCGGGGGCCGCGGAAAGGTTCAGCGCCGCTTCGATCGCCGAGAGCGCCGCTTCCGTGGGATCCTGGGCTTTGGGTTGAGTCGCCATAAACAACGCCTTTTTACGCTTGTCCGGGTTGCCCGGGGTGGGTCGCGCGTCTCAAATCGGCCCCGAGACGGGCAAACCTTTCATTAACCAAGAGGCAATGTAACCCCGGCGGGGGCAGAATGAAACCAGCGGCCTTCAGCAAAACGAAAACGTCGTTAACGCCCTGTTCACCATCGCGGCGGAAAGTCGTGGTCTTCACATGTGGGGCGGGCCGGACGGGCATCCGCGCGATGGTTTTGGGAGTATTCATGTCGGCTCAGGCTAAGCGCGTCACAGGCGCGCGCCGAAGTTCAATGGCGCCCGCCGCCGCCGCCGCCCCGCCGGACGAATCGCGGCCCATCGATCTCGTCCACCTTTCGCGCCAGACGCTGGGCGACCGGGATCTCGAAATCGAACTCCTCAGCCTGTTTGAAAGACAGGCCGATCATATTCTGCGCCAGATCGCCGCAATGGGGCCTGACGGCGACCGCCGCCTGCGGCACGATCTCGCCCATACTCTGAAAGGCTCAGCCCGCGCTGTCGGCGCGAAGGCCGTGGCGGCCCGGGCGGAAGCCTACGAGGAATGCCTGTCCGCGCAGGCGGACGGGGCGCGGACCGCGGCGGCGCAGGATGCCCTCCAGCAGGCCGTGGACGCCGCAAGGGCCGCGGTCCTCGCGCTGCTGTCCGATCAGGGCTGACCGGGTTCAAACCGCTCGCCAAGCCCCGCGTGACCCGGTAAGAGGGCGCGCGGCAAAACCGCCGCGCTTGCAGCGAGCCTATACCCTCATGACCAGCATCACCTTCATCGACGCCGCCGGCGCATCGCGCACCGTGGAGGCTGACGACGGCTCGACCGTTATGGAGACAGCGCTGCGCAATTCCGTGCCCGGCATTGAGGCCGAGTGCGGCGGCGCCTGCGCCTGCGCCACCTGTCACGTCTATGTGGACGATGCCTGGGTGGCCAAGCTGCCCAAGCAGGAGCAGATGGAGGAGGATATGCTCGACTTTGCATTTGACGTGCGCCCGGGCTCGCGCTTGTCCTGCCAGATCAAGGTCAGCCCGGCGCTCGCGGGGTTGGTTGTGACGACGCCGGAGAAGCAGGGGTGAGCAGTCCGGGCCAGGAGCGGGTATTCGCTATTAAGCAAATTTAAAATGTGATATAATTATCTTTACAAATTTTATTGGGTAATTTAGGCGCATAGCTTGGCTCCCGTCTTGGCTCCCGTCCTGGCCGGC
>JANYFM010000110.1 GCA_025362655.1 Hyphomicrobiales bacterium
GAATAGCCCATGCCGAACAATTCCAATCCGTCGAGCATGGCGGCGACGGCAGATTCCGGCGCAGGATGGAGAATAACCGAGAACAATCCCGAAGACCCCGTAAAATCCCGGCGCCATAAATCGTGGCCCCGGTGCGAGGTCAGAGCTGGATGCAACACGTCCTTCACCTCGGGCCTTGCCGCAAGCCAGCGCGCCAGCGCCAGCCCCTGTCGTTCCGCCTCGCGAAGCCGCAATTCCATGGTGCGCAGGCCCCGCAGAGCCAGAAAGATGTCGTCCGGCCCGGCGCACATGGCGAAGGCGTCGAACGTCTGGCGCAGCCGGCCCGCCCATGCGCTGTTGGCGGAAACGAGGCCCATCAGCAGATCGGAATGACCGGAGAGATACTTGGTGCCCGCCTCAATCGCCAGATCGACGCCCCGCTCGTGGGGCGGGAAAAACAGCGGTGTCGCCCAGGTGTTGTCCATGATCACGCAGGCGCCGCGCGCATGGGCGGCGCCGGAAATGGCGGGAATGTCCTGCATTTCGAAGCTCTGCGAGCCCGGCGCTTCCAGCAGCACCGCGCTGGTGCGGGGTTTCATCAGCGCGTCGATGGCGGCCCCGGCATAGGGATCGAAATATTGGGTTTCGACCCCGAGACGTTTCAGCACGGTGTCGCAAAAGTGCCGGGAGGGCCCGTAGACGGAATCGGTCACGAGCAGGTGGTCGCCGGCCTTTACAGCGGTCAGCAGCGCCAGCGTCACCGCGGCGAGGCCCGTCGGCGCCAGCACCGTCGTCTCCGCCCCGGCGATCTCGCTCCACGCATTCTCCAGCGCCTCGCTGGAAGGGGTGCCTTTGGTGCCATAGACGTATCGTTGTTTGCGCGACTTTAAAGCTTCCACCGTTGGAAAAATCACGGTCGAGCCGCGCCAGGCGGGCATGTTGATGAAACCATGCTGTTCCCCGGGGTCGCGTCCGGCGTGAACGAGACGGGTGCGGCTTTTCAGCCCCTTGCGGGTCTGGGGCGTCAGTTTGGTCATTACAGATTCCATCGGGTCTGCTAGTCTGAAAGGATGATGCGGGGCCCGTCAAGGCCGCTTGACCGGCGCGCAAAATACAAGTGTGATACGCCATTGAATTCGCGCTTCCGGCATAAACCGGGGCGCTTGTGCGTTTGGGAGATTGAAATGCTGAAACGAGTAACGCTGTTTGCCGCCGCCAGCCTCGCGCTTGGTCTGTCCGCCTCCGCCGGCACTCTCGATCAGGTCAAACAAAAGGGATTTTTGGCCTGCGGATCGAGCACGGGCCTCGCCGGATTTGGCCTGCCCGACGACAAGGGCGTGTGGGCCGGGCTCGATGTGGAATTCTGCCGGGCGGTCGCGGCCGCTATTTTCAACGATCCGGGAAAAGTGAAATTTATCCCGTTGACCGCCAAAGACCGCTTCACCGCGCTGCAATCAGGCGAAATCGATGTGCTCTCGCGCAACGGCACCTGGACGCAGTCGCGCGAGGCCGATCTCGGCCTGCTGTTCGCGGGGGTCAATTACTACGACGGCCAGGGTTTCATGGTTCGCAAGAAGCTCAACATTTCCTCGGCCAAAGAGCTGGCCGGCGCCTCCGTCTGCGTCCAGCAGGGCACGACGACGGAATTGAATCTCGGCGACTTCTTCCGCTCCAACAACATTAAATATGAGGGCGTCGTTTTCGCCACCTCGGATGAAACCATCAAAGCTTATGATTCCGGCCGCTGCGACGCTTTCACGACCGATGTCTCGCAGGTTTATTCGGAGCGCCTGAAGCTGGTGAATCCCGATGAGCACGCGGTTCTGCCGGATGTCATCTCGAAAGAGCCGCTCGGCCCGGCGGTGCGCCAAGGCGACGATCAATGGTTCAATCTGATCAAATGGACGCACTACGCCATGATCAACGCCGAGGAGATGGGCGTGACCCAGGCCAATGTGGATGACCGCCTGAAATCGACAGCGCCCGATGTGCGCCGCCTGCTCGGCGTCGAGGGCGATTTCGGCAAGGGCCTCGGGCTGACCAAGGATTGGGCGTACCGCATCGTCAAGCATGTGGGCAATTACGGCGAGTCTTTCGAGCGCAATGTCGGCGAGGGCTCGCGCCTGAAAATCAAACGCGGCCTCAACATGCTCTGGTCGAAGGGCGGCCTGCAATACGCGCCTCCGATCCGCTGATCGCGCGGCAGCGCCGCTGTGCCGGCCCTGGCTGACCAGCGCGGCGCTTCCCCATGAGCGTCAGCGCCGCCCCGCACCGAAAACCGCGTGTCGCCCTGTGGAACAATCCGGCGGCGCGCGGCGCGTTGTGGCAGGCGCTGCTGCTGGCGGCGCTGGCCTTCTTCATCTGGAGCGCCGTTGACAACGCCGCGACGAATTTGCGCGAGCGCAACATACCCACGAATTTCGATTTCTGGAACAATACCGCTGGCTTCGACGTCAACCAGACTCTGATCGAATATTCGTCGATCTCGACCAACGGACGCGCCTTCTGGGTCGGCCTGCTCAACACGCTGCTGGTGTCCGCCATCGGCGTGGTCTTCGCCACTCTGATTGGTTTTACCATCGGCATCGCCCGGCTGTCCTCGAATTGGATCGTCGCCAAGCTGGCGCTGGTCTATGTCGAGACGCTCCGCAATATTCCGCTGCTCCTCCAAGCGCTGCTTTGGTACTTTGTGGTGCTGGCCCCGCTGCCCGCGCCGCGCGGCTCTTTTTCCTTGTTTAATCTGGTGTTTCTCAACAACCGCGGCCTCGTTCTGCCCGAGCCGAGGTTTGCCGAGGGCGCGCACTGGATCGGCTGGGCCTTTCTCCTCGGCTCCGCTCTCGCCGCCGCCTATGCTTTTGCCGCCCGGGCGAAGCAGCGCGCGACGGGCCGGAG
>JANYFM010000104.1 GCA_025362655.1 Hyphomicrobiales bacterium
GCAGCCCTTTGGGTGGCGGGCGGCGGCGCGCGCGCGCAGGATATGTCGCCGGCCGAGGAGGCGCGGGCGATCGAGGTCGGCAAGGAGATTTTCAAAACCAAGGCGACCTGCCAGTTCTGCCATAAATGGGACGCCACCGGCGATCAGGGCTATGGCGGCAACGCGCTGTCCCTGCGCGCCACGCAGCTGACGCGCGAGCAGATGCGCGAAGTCGTCAAATGCGGCCGCCCCGGCACCAACATGCCCTATCACGACAGTTTCGCTTATACGGACAAGCGCTGCTACGGCATGACGCGCGAGACCGCCGGCAAAGATATGCCGCCGGGGGCCAATAACGAATATCTGTCGCCGCGCGACATCGATGCTGTCGTGCGCTATGTTTTCGCAAGAGCGGTGGGGCGCGGCGCGCCGACCTATGAGGAATGCGCGGATTTCTGGGGCAGGGAAACGCGCCAGTGCGATTCCCTGAAGCCATAGAGGGGCCGCGGCGGGGGAGAGAATGTTCGCAAAAATCAACCACGTCGCCATCGTCAGCGAGAAATACGCGCTGCTCAACGGCTTTTATCAGTCGCTGTTCGGCTTCTCGCCGTCGAAGTCCACGGGGCCGCAATCGGGCGTTGATATCGGCGATGGCTACACGGGGCTCAACATCAATCCGCGCAAAGGCGGGCGGCCCGCGGGGCTCGATCATTTCGGCGTCGAGGTTGAAGATGTCGAGGTTTGCTTTGCGCGGATGCGGGAAAAATATCCCGCCGCCGGCTGGGTCCAGCGCCCCTCAAACCGCCCCTTCGCGGGGATCACCGCCAACGACCCCGACGGCAATGTTTTCGATCTTTCGCAGAGGAGCATGGCGAACCGGACGGGCGCCTATGTGGAGAACGCGGGCTCGCTCGCCGCGCGCCGTTTCAGCCATGCCGCGATCCGCACCGTGCGGCCCGACGAAATGGCGCGGTTCTACATCGACGTGCTCGAACTGTCCGAGCAAAACGCCGGGCACGGCGATCCCAATCATTATCTGAGCGATGGGCGCATGACCCTGATGATCATCCCGTGGCGCATCGACAGTTACAAAGGCCAGAGCATCATGCCGACCGGTGTCGATCATTTCGGCATCACCGTCGAAAGCGTTGACAAGGTCCGCGCGGACATGGAGGCGCTGACGGGGATCAATCCGGTCATGCACACGATACCCCTCGGCCTCGGTCCCGAGGGCAAAGCGCGGCTGGAACTGGCGCATCGGCAATGCCCGATGGCGGATCATTTCATCTGCGACTCCGATTACAATCTTATCGCGCTGCGGGAGTCGCCGTGAGGCGGCCCGCGTTGAAATGGCCCCTGCCTGCGGCGATTGCCGGGATGCTTGTCGCGGGGCCGGGCGGGGCCATGGCGTGCCAGTGCCCCTGGGCCTCGCGCGCCATAGCGGTGAAAGAGACTTCGTTTATTTTTCGCGGACGCGTGCTTGATGTGACCGAGCGCGCGGGGGAGAGCATCGCTTCGGTCCAAGTGCTGAGCCGGGTGAAGGGCGCGGTCCCGGCGGCGCTGGAAATTTCGACTTCGCTGGCGCCGATGAACTGCGGCTTTCTATTTCGCGGGGGCGAGACGCTGATGATCGGCGTCGAGCGCGCGAACGGGGTGTTCTATTCGGGAATCGGCTGCGCAATCGCGTGGCTCAATCCGAGGCGCCGGCATTGAGCGCCGCCGGCGGAGGGGGCATCCCCTGTGCATTGCTTCAATGGAGGCTTGCGCGGCGGGCGGCGCGCGTTAAAAACCGGATATGACCCTGCATCTCCTCAAACTCTGCGTCGGCGCCGACTCCATCGGCGATCTCGAAGGCTGGATTGCCGAGCGCCTCGCCGCCAAACGCGCGGCGGGCGAGAGGAAACCCGAGCAGATGCACACAACGCGCATGGCGCCCAAACGCCTCGCGGAACTGCTCGACGGGGGCTCGATGTATTGGGTCATCAAGGGCCAGATCGCGGCGCGCCAGGAAATCCTCGACGTGCGGCCCTTCACCGATGCCGCCGGA
>JANYFM010000153.1 GCA_025362655.1 Hyphomicrobiales bacterium
GGCCAGGAACATGTTTCATGACGGGAAGCACGCCGCCCTGCATCATGCCCTCGCTGACCGCCCTCCCGAACAGCGCCACCGTGTCCGCATCCTCCCCATAAGCGCGGTCGCCGACGATGGCATGGCTTCCGGGCACGGGGACGTCGAGCACCGGCAGGCAGTTGACGGTGATCCCGGCTTCCGCAAGGTCCGCTGCCATCAAGCGTGCGGAAAGTCTCGCAAGCTCCAATTGCTCCGCCAGTTCCACGCCGGCAAGGGCGTTGAATTTGGCGGCTGCCGGGTATTTGCGCCAGTTCGGCGGCCCCATCCGCTGGACACGGCCGCCCTCTTGATCGATCAGCACGGGGGCGTTGGCGCGCCCTGTCATTTCCCTAAAACTTTCAACCAGAGCAGCGAGTTGCGCGGGCGTATCGATGTTGCGCTTAAAGAGGATCAGGCCCCAAGGCTGATATCGCCCTATGAAGGCTCGCTCCTCCGCGCTCAGCGCCAGCGCCGCGCAGCCGCAGATAAAGGCTCGGGCGTCCGGGGCCATCAGCGTATCCCTCAATGAAACGGCGCGGAGCCTTGGCCCGCGCCGCGGTAGTTCTCGACAAGTCCGCTCAGCGCGCGACGAAGCAATCGCCGCCGCCGCCCTTGACCTTTGAGCAAAGCGCCGAGGCGTTTTCCTGCGTCAGGCCGACAATGCGCACGCGGTAGACCGTCTTGCCGTTGACGTCGCCTTTGGTGACGACGGCGCGGCGGCCTTCCAGCGTCGAGCTTAATTGCGTTTGCAGACGGGTGGCCTTGTCGCGGGCTTCGGCATCGCTGCCCGCCGAGCCCAATTGCACGGCAAATCCGCCGCCGCCGCCAGCCGCAGGCTGGGTTTCCGTCGCCGCCTTTTGCGCCGGTTTTGGCGCGGGTTTGGCGGTGACGGTGCGCGTCACCGGCGCATCAGGATCGTCCGCAACCGGGGTGCGGGTTGCGACGCGTATCGTGGCTTTGGGGGCAGCGGGAGCAGGCTTGGGCGCAGCCGCAACAGGCGCGGCGGCAATGGCAGCCGGGCGCGGCGGCGGCGCGGGCACGGGGGCAACGGCTGCCGGAGGCGTCGATGAAACCGGGATATCCGAGCCAATGATGGAACCGTCGGGACGAACAGAGACGGTCTTGACCTTGCGCGGTTCAGGGAAAATACCGTTCGCGGCGGCCGGGGCAGCGGGCCGCGCGGTTCTGGCGACATCAACGGGTTGCTCCACTGTGCCGGTGACGCGGCTGACGGCCAGCTTGTCGCCGGTTTTGTCCAGAACCGAGGCGGCGGGAGCGCCGGCAGCGGCAACCGTCTCGTTTGGCACCTTCGCCGGGCCGGCGGCGGCCTTGATCATCGGCGCCTCGCCTTGCCCCGCAGGGCCGCTTTTAAGCGCGAAAGTCCCGCCGATTCCCGCCACAACCAAAGCCAGCGCGCCGCCCATGGCATATAGGCGGGCGCGCGAGCGCGGCGGCTCCATCAACGGCGGCGGCGGCAAATGATCCACTTCGTCAGGCCAAGCCTCCGCTTGGCCTTCGTTGGAATATCCATGATGATATGCACCCTCTGCTGGAGGGGCTTGGGCTTGGGTCTCATGGGCCGGAACATCCGAAACCCGCCCGGTTTTTGGCTCGGCATGGAGCTGATGCTGGGCGCGGTGACCGGCGAATTCACTGAAAACGGCGGCTTCCGCCTCCGCCGCGTGTTGATGGGCCGCAGGCAGGTCGGCCGGTTCAAGGGGATGCTGATGTCCGGCCAATTCGGCTTCCGCGCGGCGCGCGTCCATTAGATCGCGCATCCAAGCCTCGTGCTCGGTGCCGGCGCCGGGTAATTTGGGGACGGGAGACTGGTGGACGGGGCCGGGATCGGCGGCAAAATGCGCCTCGGCGGCGGCCGGATAAGGCGCTTCCGGCATGACTTCCGGGGCGCGCGATGGCGCGGGGGCGGCAGAGGGATTGCGAAAGGCCCCTGCAAACGGGTCTTGCCCGCCCTCAACGAGGCGGGCGAGTTCGGTGAGCGGATCCTCATGATGAGCCCGCGCGTTATCGGGACCGCGCAAGCGGCGTTCGAATTCGCCGAGATCGACCGGCTGGCGGGGCCTTGCTGCTGCTTCACTCATGATACACCTCGCGATGCGCATCCCGCCCGGAACGTCCGTCCCCGCGCTGCGGGATCACGGCCATGCGCTGCGAAATCAGCGCATTTCTTCCGGGGCGCTTACGCCCAAAATGCCCAGCCCCGACGCGAGAACCAACCCTAAGCAAGTCACTAACGCGAGCCGAGCACCTGACAAATCTCGCCTTTCTTGATTAACAAAGCGCAAATGCGGATGATCTTTACCGCGATTCCAGTGGGAATGGAACGCGCTGGCGAGATCATGAACATAAAAAGCAAGACGGTGTGGCTCATGCGCGCCCGCCGCCGCCTCGACCTGACGGGGGAACTGGGCAAGCAACTTCATCAGCCCGGCTTCGCCCTCATCATCAAGCAGATCGAGGCTTTCCCCCGCAAGCGCTTTGGGTGAGAGATCGATTCGGGGAAAAGCGGCAAGCGCTTGCCGGATAACGGATTTGCAGCGCGCATGCGCGTATTGCACATAAAAAACCGGGTTGTCTTTCGATTGCTCGATAACTTTGGCCAAATCGAACTCCAAAGTCGCGTCGTTCTTGCGAAACAGCATCATGAAGCGCGCGGCATCGACGCCGGTCTCATCCACGACCTCGCGGAGTGTGACAAAAGTGCCGCCACGCTTCGACATTTTTACTTCCGCGCCGTCGCGCACGAGTTTCACCAATTGGCAGAGCTTCACGTCGAGATGGGCCTTGGCGCCGGAAAGCGCCGTCACCGCCGCCTGCATGCGTTTGACGTAGCCGCCGTGATCGGCGCCCCAGACGTCGATCATGGTGTGATAGCCGCGGTCGAATTTTGACTGATGGTAGGCGATGTCAGAAGCAAAATAGGTGTAGGACCCGTCCGACTTCTTCAGGGGGCGATCAACGTCATCGCCGAAATCCGTCGAGCGGAACAAGGTCTGTTCGCGATCCTCCCAATCGTCGGGAAGCTGGCCTTTGGGCGGCGGCAGGCGTCCTTCATAAACAAGGCCCTTCCCTTCCAAAGCCCGGATAACCGCGCCGACGCGGTCGCCATATTCGCCAGTCGTCAGCGAGCGCTCGGAGAAAAACACGCTGTGGCGGACTTTGAGAGCCTTCAAGTCCCCGCGGATCATCGCCATCATCGCGTCAATGGCGCGGGCTCGAAAGGGCGCCAGCCATTCCGCTTCGGGCTTTTGCGCGAATGAAGCCCCGAATTCTTTCGCCAGCGCCTGCCCAACCGGCTTCAAATAATCGCCGGGATAAAGGCCGGCGGGAATTTCACCGATATCCTCGCCAAGCGCCTCGCGGTAGCGCAGATGGGCGGAACGGGCGAGCACATCGACCTGCGCCCCGGCGTCGTTGATATAATATTCGCGGGTGACGGGATGGCCCGCAAAGGCCAGCAGATTGGCCAGCGCATCGCCAAACACCGCGCCCCGGCCATGACCGACATGCATTGGCCCGGTGGGATTGGCGGAGACATATTCGACGTTGACCTTGCCGGGATGTTTTTGGGCGGGCTTGCCAAAATCCGCATCCGCGGTCAGGGCGCAGCGCAGCACGCCCTCGAAGACATTCGGCTTCAGGCGGATATTGATAAACCCGGGTCCGGCAACTTCCGCCTGATCGACGCCCTCTCCCTCCGACAAGGCGAAGGCTATCTCGGTGGCGAGCTGGCGGGGGTTGGGGAAATGCGCCTTTGCCTCTTTGGCATAGACCATGGCGGCATTGGTCGCGAGATCGCCGTGGGCGGGATCGCGGGTGGGTTCAACCACAAAGCGCGTCAAATCTAGACCGGCGGGCAATCTGCCGCTGGCGGCGATGGCGCTCAAAACCGCGCCGACGCGGCTCTGAAAATCAGCAAAAACGTTCATTCAATAGGGTCCCGCCGACCTTGCCTGGCGCAATGGGGCGGCGCGCGGGATCGGGCGAAGCGCAGTAGATCAAATCGGCAGGCGGGTCAAAAAGCGTTGCCGGCCGCTAAATCCGGTCGGGATAGGGAATGATGAAATTGTCGCGGTTGGGCATTTTCACGAGGGGCAGGTTTTTGGCGTCCATCACATCGTTTTCCCCGGCCAGCTTGTTGAGGACGAGGAGATAGGCGGTCAGCGCGTAGACCTCGTTGTCGCTGAGGGAGCGCGGCATGTTGAAGGGCATGGCGCGCCGGATGTAGTCGAACAGCGTGGTGGAATAGGCATAATAATTGGCGATGGTTTTGGCGGTTTCAATGCCATTGGTCAGGGGCGCGCCGCCCACCAGCGGGGTCGCCCCCGGCGATCCCCCGCCCTTGCCGCCCTCGGCATGGCAGGCGAGGCATTTTTCGGCGTAGATTTTCGCGCCCTGCGCCGCCGTGCCGCTTCCCGGCGGCAGGTTGCTTCCATCGGGCAGGACCGCGATGTCCCAGGCTTTGATGTCGGCCTCGGTCAGCGGCTTGCCAAGGCCCGCGCCCTGCGCCAAAGCCGGGCCGGCGGCGATGCTTAGCAAGAAGCCCAGAGCTTTAAGCGTAGACATGTTTGATCTCCCCGTTGGCGCCGATGCCCCAGCTGGTGAGGCTGTTGTAGTGCTGGTTGGGGAAGGCCAGCGGATTGGTGATGGGCTCTTTGGTCTGGCCGCGCTCGGCCACGAAATCAGCGCGCAGCGGCTGGGCATTGCCCGCCTCATCCCAAGCGCGGCTTTGCAGCACCGCCGGTCCACCATCCCATTTCCATGGCATAACGAAGCGGGTGAAAGCCTTCTCGTGGACCGGACCCTGAAGCGCCGCCTCGCCCCAGCTTTTGCCGCCGTCGGCGGAGACCATCACTTTCGATATCCGCCCCGTGCCCGAATAAGCGACGCCGGATATGGCGTGATAGCCGGGCGCTTTCAGGGTCTGCCCCATGGAGGGAGAGGTGATGAAGCTCTTGACCTCCATCAGGAAATGGAACCGCCACGTCCGGCCGCCGGGAAGAATCTGCGAATAGGTCTTCGATTCAAAGAATGTCATGGCCGGCTGATCGACGACTTTCAGGCGGCGCAGGAACTTGACGTTCATATTGCCCTGATAGCCGGGCACCAGCAGGCGCATCGGATAGCCGTTGCCCGGCATCAGCCGCTCGCCGTTCTGGTAGATAGCGACAAGCGCGTCGTCGTAAGCCTTTTTAACGGGAATACTGCGGTCGAGGAAATGCGCGTCGGCGCCCTCGGCCACCACCCATTTGCCCTTGGGGTCAATGCCGGCTTCGTCTAGCAAAGTGGACAGGCGCACACCCGTCCACTCCGAGCAGGAGACGAGGCCGTGCAGCCCCTGCGCCGTAAGCTGCACGGGCTCATTGGAGAACATCGGCGCGGAATTGCCGGCGCATTCGACGAAGGCCATGCGCGTCACCAGCGGATAACGCGACAGGGATTCGAGGCTGAATTCCAGCGGCTGGCGCACCATGCCGTGGACCACGAGCTTGTGTTTGGCGGGATCAATATTGGGGATGCCCGCGTGGTTGATCGAGAAATGATGGCTGTTGGGGGTGATCGCGCCGCCGAGCAGATGATGCGGGGTGCGCGCGTGGGAGTTGCGGAACTCGCCGTTGGGATTGCTGAGTGTGCGCGTCACGGGCTTCTCAAAGGGCGAAGGCGTTTGCAGGACCGGCGTGATGCCGCCGAACTCCAAACTCCAAGCCTCGTCTTTGACCGCCTCGGCCGCGGCCCCCGTCGCGGCGGCGCCTGTGCCAAGGGCGCCGGCGATGGCGATGCCCCGTCCCAGCAGCGCGCGCCGGTGCAGCAGGCCGTTGCCGGCCACGGACTCAGGCGCGCGCGAACGCGCATTCCCATTGGATTTTTTCATCGAATCCTCCCTGCCGGACAAAGCTCAGCCCGCGCTTCTCGTCGCGGCGCCAACGCATGCTGCTCCCGCAAACCGGGTTTGTCCAGAAGAACGTGGAGCGGGGTTTGACGGGCGGGAAGGCTCAGGACATTTTCGCCCGCATCCGCTTAAACGCGAGTGGAAGCGCGATTGGGACTGTCACATTCCGCCTGATTGGATTTTAATTTATCAGGTCCGCGCAACCAAAATTATTCCCGCTCGAACAGCCGCTCAAGCTGATCTTTTCGGACTGGGAAGTGTCCGCGTTCACGCGGTGATCGCACACCCCTCCCCGGCTCATGCGCTGTTCTTGATATCCAGCTCCTTGAGATCGCCGAGCTTAACATCCTGATCGCTGGAGAAGCGGTCGCCGAAATCGAACATGTCCTCGTGCTGGAAGCCGGGGATGTGCTGGACCTCCCACCAGTTATGATCGAGATCCTCCAGATAGAACGAATAGACGCCGTGCTGCGACACCGGCTTCATGACCTGTTTAATCTTGTACTGCTCCTGGTGTTTCAGCGCGGCGGCATGGGCCTCATCGACTTTCGCGACAGACTCCACATCAACGCCCCAGTGGTTGAGCACGTTGAGGGGATGCACGCTGTCGCCGACCTCGACGCAGACAATGTGGAATTTCAGCCCGCAGCGCACCGCCATGGCGGGCAGCGCGTGGCGGACGCATTCAAGGCCGAGAAACTCCTCGTAGAATTTCCGCGTCTCCCGCAGATTCCGGCATTCCAGCGTGCCGTGCGACATGACATAGGGTTTGATGATCGAATGGCGCTCGGCGTGATCAACGATGCCGTCAACGATTAGTTCGCGTGCAAGGCTCATGGCTTCCTCCGGCGTTGTAAATAATTAAGGCGCGGCGCGGTCGGCCGCGGTTAGGAAAGAATCGGCGAAGAACCCTTGCGCGGGCAGGCCGCGTTTTTGGATAAAATCCCGCCGCGCCGCCTCCACCATAACGGGCGCGCCGCAAACGTAAACCTGCACGGCGTCAAGGCCCTCGAAATCAGCCATGACGGCTTCATGGACGAGGCCGGTTCTGCCGCTCCACGCGCAGGCCGGCGTTGGCTCCGACAGCACCGGGATGAAAGTGAAATTCGCGTGATCGCGGGCCCAGCCTTGCGCCAATTCGAGGCGGTAAAGGTCCTGGCGCGTTCTGCCGCCCCAATAAAGTGTCATCGGCCGCCGCTGATTGACGCCGCGCTCCAGCGCCGTCGAGCAAATCGATTGGATCGGCGAAAAGCCGGTTCCGGCGGCGACGAAAATGACCGGCTTGTCGCTGTCATCGCGCAGATGAAAAGACCCGAGCGGCCCTTCAAAGCGCATCAGCGCGCGTTCCTTCAAGCCAGCGAGAATTTCCTGTGTGAAATAACCGCCTGTTGTGTGGCGAATGTGCAGCTCCAGCGCGATGACGCCCTCGGCGCTGGCTTTGCTGGCGATGGAATAGCTGCGGCGGCGCTCATCGGGCAGCAGAAAATCTATGTGCTGCCCGGCTAGAAACAGCATATTTTCGTTCAGCGGCAGGCGCAGGCCGAGGATCGTCACATCAGGGGCGGGATGCTCGATTTTCGAGACGCGGCACGGCACGGTGCGCACGCGGATGCCGGCGAGCCCCTCAAGCTCGCGGATTTCAATCGTCAGATCGCCGAGAGGCTTGGCCTGGCAAAGATGGGCGAGGCCTTTGGCGCGGTCGGCCTCGCTGAGATAGGCGGGATGGACCTCGCCGAAATCCAATGCGCCCTCGCGCACCGCGCCGCGGCATGAGCTGCACACGCCTTGGCGGCAGCTATAGGGAAGCGAAAAGCCCGCGTTGAGACCGGCCTGAAGGATGCTCATGCCGTCAGGCACTTCAAAGCGGTGACCGCTAGGCTTCAGTGTGACCCAATGCGTCATGTGCGTTTCCGGCGGGCCTGTCTTGCGCGGCCGCATCCCTGATCGCTCCAAGAATTTCAATTGCGCGGGCGCCTGTCAACAGGCGATAATGGCTTGATGATTGGAAAGGATATTTTATGCGTCTTGTGACCGCGCGTTCCGGCCCCGCATTTTGGCCCGGCGTCATGATCGGCGACGATATTCTCAACCTCGGCGGCTGCGCGGCGGTTATTCCGGAAGCGCGCGCGCTCCCTCCTGATGTCAGGGGCATATTGGAAGCGGGCGACGCGGGCTTGGCTCTCGTGCGCTCGATCATGGATGCGGCCGCGAAAACCGGGCATCGTCTGCGCGAGACCGGAGCGCTCGCGCCGGCCGCTTCGGTGAAGCTCGCCGCGCCCATCCGCAATCCCGGAATCATCCTGTCCATCGGCGCCAACTATCACGAGCATCTCAAGGAAATGAATACGGCGGCGCCAAAGACGCCGATGAGTTTTTACAAGAGCCTTGGCAGCATCACCGCTTCCGGCGAGCCGATCCTGCTTCCCGCCCGCCACCCAGACATGGTCGATTGGGAGGGCGAGTTCAGCGTCGTCATGGGCCGGCCCTGCCACCGCGTCAGCGAGGCCGAAGCGCTCGGTTACGTCGCCGGTTACACCATCGTCAACGATGTCTCGGCGCGCGACTGGGTGGCGCCGGCCTTTGCGGCGCAGGGCATGATGCCCACCATTGTCGCGTGGGAGCACAATATTCTGGGCAAAATGTTCCCGACATTCTGCCCGATGGGCCCTTGCATCGTCACGGCGGACGAGATCGCCGATCCCCATGATCTGCATCTGGAGACCCGCCTCAACGGCGCTGTCGTCCAGTCCACGAGCACATCGGATCTGGTGTTCAATGTGCCGCAAATCATCTCCTATTATTCGCAGTTCCTGCAATTCAATCCCGGCGATATCATCACCACGGGCTCGCCCAGCGGCGTCGGCTATGGGCGAAACCCAAAGCTTTTCATGAAGGCGGGCGATGTGATCGAGGTGGAGGTGCGGGGCATCGGCGTGCTGCGCAACCCCGTGGCGGCGGCGCCGGGGCCGTAAATCCCCGCGCTGCCTGTTTCCTTGAGGCCCAATCGGGTCCAAGATGGCGGGCCGCGCGCCTTCAGCGCGGAATTTGGAGGAAGCCATGAAATTTCCCGTAAAACCGCTTGGGCTGGCCGCTGGCCTTCTGCTGGCCGCGACCGCCGCTCTGGCGCAGGCGCCCGCCGCAAATCCGCTTGACGCTGTGCCCGACAAAATGCCCTTCGATATCCCCTACGGACCTCCGATCAGCGCGGAAAAAGCGCTGGTGCTGATCGTCGCAGCCAATGCCGAATCCAAGCAGCGCGGCTGGAAAATGAATCTGGCGGTCGTTGATGCCGGCGGCAACCTCGTTGCCTTCCTGCGCGAGACCGGCTCGCAGGTCGCCTCCATCGCTATCTCCCAGCACAAGGCCCGCGCCGCCGTGCAGTTCCGCCGCGAGACGAAACTCTTCGAGGCCGGCATTCAGAACGGGCTCAATTACATGATCACGCTCGATGGCGTCATCGGCTCGCGCGGCGGCATTCCCATTGTCGATAACGGCCAGATCGTCGGCGCGATCGGCGTCTCCGGCGGCACGGGCTCGCAGGACGAAGTGATCGCCAAAGCGGGCGCCGCGGCTTACCGCTGAGAGCCCGCGCCAAGCGGCGCCGGAGCCTTGCGGGCGTCACCGCAAATCCGGCGCCGATCCAAACAGCCTGCGGTGTTCCGCCAGAGCATATCGGTCGGTCATGCCCGCGATGTAGTCGCACACGAGGCGGGCTTGCCGCGCCTCCCCTTCCCCCGAGGCGGCAATCGCAGCGGCCGCCTGTCCCCATTCGCCTGGCATTTCCAACGGATGGGTCAGAAAACGTGTCCCAAGCCGGCGCAGCGCCCCCGCCGCTTCCACGCGGATTTTCATCACGCGGGGATGCCGGTACATATTGGCGAAAAGCCAAGTCTTTATTGCTTTGTCAGCTTTTGATATCGCGGGGGAAAATGCGATCATCGCCCGGGGCTGCGCGCGCACCTCAGCGGCGCTTTGGGGCGCGGCCTCCGCAAGGCGGCGCCCGCTTTCAGCGATCACGTCCTCGACGAAACGGGTAATCAGCCTGCGGATGATTTCATTGATGAACCGCGCCGGCTCAAGGCCGGAATGGAGCGCCCTTATTTCCCGCACGATACCGTCCAAATAGTCGACTTCGCCGAGGTCCGCGATGCCGAAAAGGCCGGCGCGCAGCCCGTCGTCGATATCATGCGCGTTGTAAGCGATGTCATCGGCCAAAGCCGCCGCCTGCGCCTCAGCGCCGGCAAAGCTGGACAGGCCCAGCGGAAAACGCGCGTCGAATTCGAGGATCGCTCCTGGCACGCCATGGACGGCGAATTTGGGCAGCGGACGGCCCGACGCATCGAGAAGCGGGCCATTGTGTTTGACGAGGCCCTCCAGCGTCTCCCAAACGAGGTTGAGGCCGTCAAAGCCGGCGTAGCGGCGCTCCAGCCTTGTGACGATGCGCAGCGCCTGGGCGTTATGATCAAAGCCGCCCCAGGGCGCCATCAGTTCCTCCAGCACATCCTCGCCGGTGTGGCCGAAAGGCGTGTGGCCAAGGTCGTGCGCCAGCGCGAGGGTTTCGGCGAGGTCCTCATCCAGCCCGAGGGAGCGCGACAGGGAGCGGGCGATCTGCCCAACCTCAATCGTGTGGGTCAGCCGCGTGCGGTAGTGATCGCCTTCGTGCGGCACAAAGACTTGGGTTTTATGGGCGAGGCGCCGGAACGCCGCTGAATGGATGATGCGGTCGCGGTCGCGCTGGAACTGCGTGCGTGTCGGCGACGCGGGCTCTGGAACCAGACGGCCCCGGCTCGCGGCAGGATCCGCGGCATAAACAGAGCGGTCGAGATAGGCGCCGGGCCGCATGGCTGCCTCCGAATGGCGGCTCCGCATTGAACCGGCACGCCCCTGCGCTTATATGGGGCTTGGAGTCGGGGCAAGCGCTCCGCGAGAGGGTGAAATGACCGAAGCCGCCTTAGCGCCCGTCAGCGTCACCGAACGCGCCGCCCGCCGGATCGTGAAAGTGCTCGCCGGGGAGCCCGGCGGCTCGATGCTGCGCGTCGCCGTCAACGGCGGCGGATGCTCGGGGTTTCAATATGCTTTTGATATTTCGCGCGAGCGGGCGGCGGATGATTTGGTCATTGAGCGCGACGGCGCGGTTGTGCTGGTCGATCCCGTCTCGCTGGATTTTCTGCGCGGTTCCAAAATCGATTTCATCGACGACCTCATGGGGCAATCGTTCAAAATACTGAACCCGAACGCGACGGCCTCATGCGGCTGCGGGACAAGTTTTTCAGTTTAAAGGCTAGTTTGACATTTTTAGATAAATGGCATTAATATAATAATGACATAAAATAATTTTGGCGAAGGAACAGGCGATGACCCGCCAGCGCAAGGGTTTCTCCGAAAACCGGCAATCGGAATTCGCCGCGAAACCCGCGCCGATGCGCGCTTTTGTGGAGATCGGCAAGGCCGGGCGCATCGTCGTTCCCGCCGCCATGCGTGCCGCGATGGGCGTGGCGGAAGGCGACAAATTGTCGGTGGTGTATGAGGATGGCGAGCTGCGGCTCGAAAGCCAGCGGCGTGTAATCGCAAGGGTGCAGCGCTCCCTGGCGCACCTTGCGGTCCCCGGCGTCAGCATCGTCGATGAACTCATCGCGGACCGCCGCCGCGAGGCTGCGGCCGGGGAGAGCGAGACTGTTGCTGATCACCCAGCCGATTCAAAACCGCGCTCCGCATGACCGCGGCTGTCCTTGATGCCTCCGCCGTGCTGGCTATGCTCTTCCAAGAGCCAGGCGCGGATCGTGTCGAAGCGGCAATGCGCGACGCGTTTTTATCGACGGTCAATTTCTGCGAAGTCGTCACGAAGCTGATCGACAAAGGCAGAACCCCGGATCAGGCGGCGCTCGAGACCGCCTGTCTAGGGTTGACCATTGTGCCCTTCGAAGAAGCGCAGGCTTCAGCAGCAGCGGGGCTGCGCGCGGTTTCGAAGCCGCTTGGTCTCTCGTTAGGCGACAGGGCTTGCCTTGCTTTGGCCCTGAGCAAAGGCCTGCCCGCCTTCACGGCTGACCGGACGTGGACGGGGCTTGTTCTGGCTATCCCAATCATCGCGATAAGATAGACGCAGCCCCGGACCGAACCGGGAGCGCTGGGAATGCGCCGCCGTCCGGCCTTGGATTTTTCTCCGGGGATCAGAGCTTGGGCGTTGCAGTAGACGCTTACGGCATTCTCCCGTCAGGGGCCAAATCCGCGCAAAAAATAACCCCTTGCCCGGCCTCAGCTTTTCGCCGCGGGGCCCGGCGCCTGTCCGGGATCGGCCTTTAGCCCGGCCTGTTCGATTCCAAACACAGCGCAAGCCTCGTCATTGTCGGGGTAATCGCCGCTGATACCCACAGCGCCAACGATCCGACCGGCATCGAGGATCAGCACTCCGCCGGGAACGGGGATCACCCGTCCCCGCGAAGCGCTGGCAAGGGCGGTGAAAAAGCCTGGCGAGACCTCCGCGCGATGCGCCAACGCGCGCCCGCCCAGACCCATGCCGAGCGCGCCCCAGGCTTTCCCCTGAGCAATTTCGGGCCGCAAAATGCCGGAATGATCCTGCCGCTTGAAGGCAACGAGGTGGCCGCCCCCGTCAAGCACCGCGACAGTGAGCGGCTTGAGTTTCAGCTCCGCCGCGCGGGCCAGCGCGCCATCCACAATGACGGCGGCCTGTTCGAGGGTGAGAAAGCTCATGCTATTCCGCAGCCTCCCTTGCGGGCGCTTCCTCGGGAAGCGTTTCCTCAAAGTCATATTCCTGCGATTCCATCGCCGGCAGCGTCACCGGCGGCAAGCCGATCAGGAACAGCCGCATCCCCTCCTTTGACGAAAGATACAGCGTTTCCCCGGGGTCGCATTGCAGGGCGGTCAGGCGATAAAGCGCCTCGCTGCCAGCCGTCCCCTCCCCGTCCAAAACCACCAGCAGCCGACGGGCCAGAGCGTCCCGGGATGTCCATTCCGCGCCCGGCGCGATGCGGATCATCTCCATCCACACGCCGCGTTCTGAAAACGCGCCTAAATACTGGTGTTCGACGCCCGGCGCGTCCGCAATTGCGAGCCAGTTGAAAAAGCGGGGATCGGCGATGACAGGCGCTTTATAGCGGGACCGCGGATATTTCAGCTTGACGCCGAACACGCGCTCCCAAACGGGATTGAGGCCCCATTCGACGCGGCCGTCCGCCCAATGAAAATTCGGGCCGACGAATTTGCCGAATTCCTGCAATTCGCTCCACGCCTTGCGGCGCTGCTCGATGCTCATGAAACCATAGCCGGAGGCGCCGCCGAATTGGAGAACAAGCTGGAGGCGCTCGCCCGGCGCCGTCTTGCCCAGCGGGTCGCTCTGCGGCCCGTAGGGCAGCCCTTCCGGGAAATAACCGACCTCGCCCTCGCGCAGAATGATACCTCTGCCGATGTTCATATCGCCGCATATCGGCAGGCGTATCTGATCGAAATTGTGCCGGTGGCGCGGCATCTCGAAATCCGCGTCCTGACGGCCGAGAATATACATAAAATTGTCAGGCGATTCCGGATCGCCCTTCAGCAGATGCTGAAAGGCGATGTTGCCGGTCGGATGATCCTTCTTCCAGTTGTCATCGCGCGCGTGAACAATTTTCATCATGCCCTCCCTTGGGCAGGCATCGGCCCGGCGGGCGCGGTTTGCGCATTGGGGCGGCGGGTGGCGGGAACCAGCCAGCCCAGCGCAAAGACGAACAGGCCCGCGCCCAGCGAGATCAATCCGGTGACCGCGAACAGCGAGGATGCCACAACCCCCGCTCCGATCAGCAGGCCGCCGAAGACCGGGCCGACGATGGCTCCGATGCGGCCGATGCCGATGGACCAGCCGATCCCGGTGGCGCGCATCGATGTCTCGTAAAAACCGGAGCATAGAGCGACTGTGCACATCTGCGCGCCGATGCTGAGAAAGCCGGCCATGAACGTCGCCGCCAACAGCGCGGGAATCGTCAGCCCGCCCGATCCCATGGCGGCGATGGCCAGCCCGCCGAGCGCGAACGAAGGCCCGATGATGCGCGCCGGCCCAAAGCGGTCGGCGAGGCGGCCGATAAGAATGCAGCCGACAATCGCCCCCAGGTTCAGCGCGGCGACACCGAGGATGGCGCTCTCAATGGGCATGCCCGCGGCCCTCGCCACAACGGGGATCCAGTTGATGAGGAAATAACTGAGCAGCAGGCTGCAAAACAGCGTCGCCCAAAGCAGCAGAGTGCCGGCCGCCCTGCCCCCGGTGAACAGCGCGGTGATCGGCGAGCCCTCCTCTGCCTTGGGCGGCTCGGCTATTCCGTCCCATTCCAGCGCGCGCCCCATGCGCGAGAGCAGCCGGCCGATTTCCGCGCGATCCCCGCGTCGCGAGAGAAAACGAATGGATTCGGGGATGACGATCCAGAACAAAGGCAGCATAACGAGGGGGATAATTCCGCCGGCGATGAATACGCTGGCCCAGCCCAGCGCGGGCACCATTTTCGCCGAGGCGATGCCGCCGACAACGGCGCCGAGCGGAAACCCGCAAAACATCATAGCGACAATTGTGGCGCGCGCCCGGCGCGGCGCGTATTCCGAGGTGATTGCGACGATGCCGGGCAAAGCGCCGCCAAGGCCGAGGCCGGTCAAAAAGCGCGCGCCGATCAATTGCGGGATGGAGGCGGCCCATGGCGTCGCCAGCGACACCGCCGCGAATAAAATGATGGCGAGCATCAGCGTCGGTTTGCGCCCGAAGCGGTCCCCGAGCACGCCGAAAATCATCGCGCCGATAAGCCCGCCCAGCAGACCCGCGCCAAACACCGGCCCGAATGCGGAGGCATCGACGCTCCAGGACCTGATGATCTCCGGCGCCACGAACGCGATGGCCTGGGTGTCGAATCCGTCGATCATCGCGACCAGCGCGCAGAGCAGAATGACAGTGATCTGAAAACGGCTGAGGCTGTTGCCGTCGATGATCGATTCCAAATCCAGCTTGCCGGATGGCTCCATGACAGGCTTCCCCTCCCCCGCGTCCGGCCCGCTTTGCCGAGCCGGGCCGGTTTGCGCCCTATGATGACCGCGCAGCGCCTAAAGTCCAGTTCGCGCGGGCGGCGGCCTTGCGCGAACCCGCCAACCGCGCCAGTCTCCATACCATGGGCATGGGAGGCGGCATATGCATAAAGGCGCATCATGGGCGGCGGCTCTGTTTCTTCTGGCGGCGCCGCTGCACGCCGCCGGCGCGGCCGCGCAGGAGTTTCCCGGCCGCCCGATCCGCGTCATCACCCCCTTCCCCGCCGGCGGGCCTGTGGATGCGCTGGCGCGTGTGCTGGGCGAGGGCTTTCGCGAGCGCTCCGGCCAAATGTTCATCATCGAGCCGCGCCCCGGCGCCAACACGAGCATCGCGGCCAATGCTTGCAAATCGGCGGAGGCCGACGGCTACACGATCTGCCTGCTGTCCTCGACGACGATGTCGATAAACCCGCATCTCTATTCGGATTTGCGCTACACGGCGGCGGAATTCGCGCCCGTGACCAATGTCGCGGTGTCCGAGGGCGTGTTTCTGCTTCGGGCCGATGTGCCCGCCAATAATCTGGCGGAACTCGTGGAATGGTCCAAGAAAAATCCCGACAAAATGAACTACGGCTCGTTTGGAATCGGCAGCGAGCCGCATTTGATGTTTGAATGGCTGAAGAACAAGACGGGGCTGCGCATGACCCATGTGCCCTTTCAGGGCTTTGCGCCGGCGCTGCTGGCTTTTGACGGCGCGGAAATCCAGGCGATGGCGCCGGTGGCCATCGCTCCGGTGCTTGACCGCATCGAGACCGGCAAGGCCAAAGCCCTGATGATCGTCGGCGATCACCGCCACCAGACGCTGCCCAAGACTCCGACCATTCCGGAACTCGGCATGCCCCCTCTCAATTTCCAGGTTTGGTTCGGCATGTTCGCGCCGGCGGGCGTGCCCAAAGAGCGGGTCGAGAAAATTAGCGCGGTGCTGCGGGACGTGATCACGCAAAAAACCTTCATCGATAAATATGTCACGGCTGTCGGGATGGTTCCCGCGCCCTCGACGCCCGACGAGTTCAAAGCTTTCCTCGCGCAAGACGCCGTCATGGGCGGCGAGCTTGTGAAAGTATCGGGCGTCCGGCTTAATCCATAAAACGGGCGCGCCGGCGGCCCGGCGGAGACCCCATGCAAGCCCTCTTTATCGGACAGACCTATATCGACATCACCATGCTGGCCGATGCCATGCCGCAGGGCGACGACAAAGCCGTCGCGAACGATTTCGCGGTCTCGTTCGGCGGCAACGCGGTGACGGCGGCATTCGCGTGCGCCAAACTCGGTTTTGCGCCGGACCTGCTGACATCCCTCGCCGATGACTGGCTCGGCCGGATGTTTCTCGACATGGCCGCGAAATATCAAATCCCCGTTCATGGCCGCAAGGTCCGGCATTCCTCGCTGTCATTCATTCTGCCGCGCGGCGGCAAACGCGCCATTCTGCGGGCGCGGGACGATAACTATCTGCATCCCTTCCCGGTTCTCAACACCGGCGGATGCCGGGCGCTGCATCTCGATGGCCACCAAGGCGATGCGGCGATTCACTATGCGCGGCATTTCCGCGCTCAAGGCGTGCTCACCTCGCTCGACGGCGGGGGGCTGCGCGCCAATACTTCGGAGCTGCTCGAACATATCGATGTCGCCATCGTCGCCGAGCGTCTCGGCGAGCAGATGGGCCTTGATGACACGGGCATGCTGGCATTTTTGAAAGCGCGCCGCTGCCGGATCGGAGGGATCACGCAGGGCGAGCGAGGCCTGCTTTGGTATGATGAGCGCGGCGATGTCACGCGGATGCCGGCGCTGGCGGTGCCGCCGGAAAAAATTATCGATACGTCGGGGGCCGGCGACGTTTTCCACGGCGCTTATATCAGCTCGTATCTGGCGCGGCCGGCGGCGCGCTGGTCCGAGCATTTCGAATTCGCGCGGACCGCCTCGGCTTTCAAAATTCAGCATCTCGGCAATGAGGCGGGACTGCCCGGGCCGGCCGACATAGCGGTTACCCAGGATTTGTGCGCGCCCATGGCAAAATCACCCCCCTGAATTTCGATGGCGGATTTGGCTGTTTGCGATAGTCTTGGGCTTGCATAGTCAAACCCGCGGTCCGTCCGCATTTGCTTTGGAGGCTCCATGCGCGCGATCTGGAATTCATCCTTGGCCGTTTGTTTGGCCTTTTGCGCGCTCGGGCCGGGCGCCGCGCCCGCGCGGGCGGCGGTCGCGGAGAATATCGCCTATGATCTCGGCGCGATCCGCTTCCTTATTCCGCGCATTGAAGCCTCGGGAAGCCCGCTCAGCGACGCGGACTTCAAGGCGCTTCTCGATGTGAACACGCCGGAAACGCTGGCGCAGCGTCTGGGCAGGCTCAACGCGGCCTCGATTTCCGCGCCGCAAATGATTCTCGAAATCAAAGCCGGCTCGAATGTGAATCGCATCGTCTACAGCGATCTGAAAATAACCGGCGTCGCCGATGGCATGGTCGAAACGGCGGGAGTCGCGGGCGCCGGGGGCGTTATGGCCGACCCCAACGGCGGCGAAATGAAAATCACTTACGGCGCGATGACACTGCGCAAAATCAATCTTGCGCTGATGCTGCGGCTTTATGCGTCGCGGCGCAGCGACCCCAACGAGCCCCTGGCGAGCGTTTACGAGGATTTTTCGGCGGACGGATTTCAGATGACGTCGAAAGACGCGGATATATCCGTCGGCAAAATGACCGGCAGCGGCATCCGCGCGCGGGCGCTCGCCGCGCCGCTCGGCGATATTTTAGCCCTGTCAAAAGAAATGGGGCCGCCAGGCTCCAAACCTTCGCCGGAGCAGATGCAGCGCATCTTTTCGATTCTGGGCGACTTTATGCAAAGCGTCGAAATCGGGCGGGTCGAGGCGCGCGACATGAAGGTGCGCGTCAAAAAGGAGCCTGGCGAAATCGGCATCGGCCGTATTTTCATGGGCGGCTTCGGCGGCGGGCGGCTGGCCGAAATCGCCTACGAAAATCTCTCGATGGACATGCCCGACGGCAAGGCGAAGCTCGCCCGCTTCGGCCTTCGCGGCCTCGATCTCGCCCGCGCTTTCGCGGCGATGGCGGACGCCCTGCGGCGCGGCGACACTGAATTCAAAAACACCAACCCGCGCTTGCTGATCCCAACGCTGGCGCAGTTTCAGATCGCAGGCCTCGATCTCGACGTGCCGGATAAACTGGGACAGGGAAACTCCGAGGACGGCAAGCGCGTGCTGTTCAGCCTTGGAAATTTCGAAATCAACGCGGGGGGTTATATCGATGGCATTCCCTCGGCGCTGACGGCGAGCCTCAGCCATTTGCTGTTTCCGGTGCCAAGCCGGCCCGCCGACCCCCGGCTTGAGGGCCTGGCGGCGATGGGCATCACCAAAATTGATCTCTCGCACGGCATGGATATTCTTTGGAGCGAAGCCTCCAGGGAAATCGGCATCCGGGAATATTCGATTGATTTGGGCGGGCTTGGCTCGGCGCGCCTGAGCGGCATCATCGGCAATGTGCCCAAAGACCTGTTTTCTTCAAATATGGCGCTGGTGCAGGCAGCCGCGTTCGGCGCGCTGATCCAGAGCGCCGATCTCAAAATCATCAATCTGGGCATCTTTGAAAAGGCGCTCGCCATGCAGGCGGGACAAACCAGTCAAACGCCGGCGCAATTACAGCAGACGCTGGTGGCCGGCGCGGCGATGGGCGTCCCCGCCATGCTGGGCGGCGGAACGGCCGCGCGCGATTTAGGCAATGCGCTGGCGAAATTCGCCGCCGAACCCAAAAACCTGCGCATCACCGCGCGCGCCAAAGCCGGTTTGGGCGCGTCAGACCTGATGCTGCTGTCAAACCCCGCCGCGCTGCTTGAAAAGCTTGAGGTGAGCGCGGCGGCGAACGAATAGGGCTCAGCCCGCGCCTTTGGCCTCCGCCTCGTGTTTGTCCGCCAGCGCGGCGTCCTCGGCGTCTATTTTTGCCGCCGAGGGACGGGCTTTCACCCGGCCGATATAGGCCATGATTTCGGGCAATTCCGGCACGATTTTGAATGCCACCGTCCAGCCCAGCGCCGTGCCCCATAAAATATCGGCGGCCGAAAAGCGCTCGCCCAGCAGCCACGGCCCCTTGCGCAATTGCGCGACGAGCGTCCCCAGCATCGTGTCAAAATCGCCATAGGGAGACATGGCCAGCGGCGCTTGTTCGCGTTTCATCGCGCGGTCAACCAGCGCCGGCTCAAAGCTGGAGCCATAATAGACGAGCCAGCGCAGATAAGGCCCGCGCAGGGGATCGCCGATGGCGGGCGCCAGGCCCGCGCCGGGGAATTCATCGGCAAGATAGATGAAAATCGCGCCCTGCTCCGTCACGAGTTCGCCGCCGTGGATGATGGAGGGAACCTTGCCCATGGGATTGACGGCAAGGAACGCGCTCTTGCGCTGATCGCCGGCTTTCATATTAACCGCATGCAGATTGTAGGGCGCTCCAAGCTCCTCCAGCAGCATCCGCACGCCGGTCGAGCGGGTGCGCGGCGAATGATAAAAATCGAGCTTGCGCTTTTCCATGAAAGTTTCTCCCGTCAGGCCGGCGTGTCGTGGGTTTGCGCCTCGGTCACCGCAACGGCCGTCATATTGACTATGCCGCGCGCGGTAACGGAGGGGGTGAGAACATGCGCCGGCTTTGCGGCGCCGATAAGGATGGGGCCGACGGGCAGCGCGTCGGCGATGATTTTGACGAGCTGAAAGGCTATATTGGCGGCGTCGAGCGAGGGCATGACGAGCATGTTGGCCTCGCCTTTCAGTTGCGCGCCGGGCAGCACGAGATCGCGGATTTTTTGCGATAAAGCCGAATCCGCCTGCATCTCGCCGTCGATCTCCAGCGCCGGATTGGCCGCCCGCACCAAAGCCAGCGCCTCGCGCATTTTGCGGGCGGAGGGATCGTTATGCGAGCCGAAATCGGAATGCGAGAGCATCGCCACTTTCGGCGTCATGCCAAAGCGCCGCACATGGGAGGCGCAGGCGACCGTCATTTCAGCAATTTCCACCGCCGTCGGGTTTTCGCGAACATGGGTGTCGGCCAAAAAGAACGCCCCCGCCGAGGTGATTAGCAAACTCATCGCGGAAAATTCATGGACGCCCGGCGCGAGGCCGATGATCGTGCGTATCTGCTGAAGGCGCGAGGTGAAGCGCCCCTCCAGCCCGCACAGCATGGCATCGACGTCGCCCCGGCGAACCGCCAGCGCCGCGATGGCCGTCGTGCTGGTGCGCACATTCGCCCGCGCCGCGTCCGGCGTCACGCCGTCGCGGCCGGCGCATTCGATGAGCGTCGCCACATAGGAATCATAGCGCCGGTCGTCCTCTGGATTGACCAGTTCAAAATCGCGCCCCGGGCGGATCGAAAGGCCGAACCGGCCCAGCCGCTGCTCGACGATTTTCGGTCTTCCTATAAGAATGGGAATGGCGAGCCCGTCTTCGATCACCACCTGCGCCGCGCGCAGCACGCGCTCGTCCTCGCCGTCGGCGTAGATGACCCGCTTGGGGTTGGCGCGCGCGGCGCTGAACAGCGGCTTCATGATATAGCCGGAGCGGAAGACAAAGCGCGAAAGGTCCTCCTGATAAGCATCGAAATCCGCGATGGGCTTGCGCGCGACGCCCGATGCCATCGCCGCGCGGGCGACCGCGGGGGCAATGCGCAGAATGAGCCGGGGATCAAACGGCGTTGGAATCAGCGAGGTCGGCCCGAACAGCGGGGTTTCCCCGGAATAGGCGCGCGCAGCCACCTCGGACGGCGCCTCGCGCGCCAGAGCGGCGATGGCGCCCACGGCGGCGAGCTTCATTTCCTCGTTGATGGTTGAGGCGCCGGTATCGAGAGCGCCGCGGAAAATATAGGGAAAGCAAAGGACGTTGTTGACCTGATTGGGATAGTCGGAACGCCCGGTGCAAATGATTGCATCGGGGCGGACCGCCAGCGCCTCCTCCGGCATAATTTCGGGCGTCGGATTGGCAAGCGCCAGGATCAGCGGCCGCTCGCCCATGGTTTTGACCATATCGGCTTTCAGCACGCCGCCGGCGGACAGGCCGAGAAACACATCGGCGCCGGCGAGGATTTCAGCCAGGCTTCGTTTGGCGGTTTTCTGGGCGTAGATCGATTTCCACGGGTCCATCAGTTTTTCGCGGCCCTCGTAAACCACTCCCTCAAGATCGCTGATCCAGATGTTTTCCCGCCGCGCGCCCAGCGACACCAGCAGATTGAGGCAGGCCAGCGCGGCTGCGCCGGCGCCGGAGGCGACGATTTTCACATCCGCGATTTTTTTGCCGCCCAGCTCCAAAGCATTGGAGACCGCCGCGCCGACAATGATCGCGGTGCCGTGCTGATCATCGTGAAAAACCGGGATCGCCATGCGCTCGCGCAGGCGCCGCTCGACTTCAAAACATTCGGGCGCTTTGAAGTCCTCCAGATTGATGCCGCCGAAAGTCGGCTCCAGCGCCGAAATAATGTCGACGAGCTTATCGACGTTCTTCTCCGCCAGCTCGATGTCGAACACATCGATCCCGGCGAATTTCTTGAACAGGACCGCCTTGCCCTCCATGACCGGCTTTGCCGCGAGCGGCCCGATATCGCCGAGCCCCAAAACCGCCGTGCCATTGGTGATGACGGCGACGAGATTTTGGCGGGCCGTCAGCTCCGCCGCCTGGCCGGGGTCGTCAACGATGGCTTCGCAGGCCGCCGCCACGCCAGGCGAATAGGCGAGAGCGAGATCCCGCTGGTTGCCGAGCGGCTTGGTGGCGTGAATCTCCAGCTTTCCCGGCTTTGGGTAGCGGTGATAGACCAGTGCGCCGGCGCGCATGTCCTCGGAAACTGTCGATTTCATTCATCCCCCCGTGCCGCCGCTTTTCCGGCGGACGCCGATCCTACACGGCGCGGCGGCGCGCGTCAGCCCTTTGCCATGGGCGCGGGCAAATGCTCTATTTGCCGCAATTGGCAGTTCGGCATAGCGGAGGCCCGATGCGTCGGCGTGAATTCATCGGCGGGGCCGGCGCGTCGCTTGCGGCGCCCGCCATCGCGCGCGCGCAGTCGCCATGGCCCGACCGGCCGATCCGGCTCGTCGTGCCCTGGGCGCCAGGGGGCGTCAATGACGCGGCGGCGCGGCCCTGGGCGGAGACCGTCCGGGCGACCCTTGGCACTGTCACCATTGACAATATCGGCGGCGCGGGCGGCGTTGTCGGCGCCACGGCCGCGGCGCGCGCTTCGCCCGACGGCTATACGCTGCTGCTGGGCGGCGGCGCGACGCACATTGTCAATCCCGTTGCCCTCGCCCGCATCGGCTATGACCCGCTGCGCGATTTCGACGCGGCGGCCATATTGTCGATCAGCGGCGTCGCCATCGCGCTGCATCCCTCGCTCGGCATTTCCACGCTGAAGGATTTCATCGCTTACGCCAAAGCCAATCCCGGCAAACTCTCGTATGGCACGCCCGGCGTCGGCTCGACCGCGCATATGGCGGGTGAAATGTTCAAATTCCTGACGGGAACCCAGGATATCGTGCATGTCGCCTACCGCGGCGGCGGGCCTGCTTTGAACGATCTTATCGGCGGGCAGATCACCATCGCCGCGCTCAACACGACGGGGCAAATCCTCCAGCTCGCCGAGACCGGCAAAATCGTTCTGCTTTGCGTGTCCACGCCGCGCCGCCTATCCAGCCTGCCGGATTTGCCGACCGGCGAGGAGGCGGGCGTGCCGGGTTTCGTCGCGATGAATTTCGCTGGGATTTTCGCGCCGGCCAAAACGCCGCCCGCGCGCCTCGCGAAAATCGCCGAGGCGACGCGCGCGGCCATGCAGGAGCCGGCCTATCTCAAAATTCTAGCGGCGGCGGGGTTTGAAGCCTCCACTGACACGACGCCGGAAAAAGCCACCCGGTTTGTCACCGAGGAAATCGCGCGCTGGACGCCGGTTATCAAGGCTATCGGGTTCCGGCTGGAGTGACAGCGGGCTTGTATCATCGGGAGTGATGCGCCAGTCTCGATATCCGTTCCATCGCGCCCTTCTTGATTGCACCCGCCCGCTTGCCATAATTGCGCGCCAAACTTCAACTGACAGGACGGGATAATGGCGGGCGGAATGCTTCGGACAATTGCAGCGGCCCTGTTCCTCGTGGCGGCCTTCTCCCCGGCCCCCGCTCAGGACGCAGCGGCGAATTATCCCGGGGGAACCGTGGTTGTCGTGGTGCCCTATCCGCCGGGCGGACCGCCCGACGTGATCGCGCGCATTCTGACACCGGCTTTGCAAACGATCCTCGGCAGGCCCGTCATCGTCGAGAACCGCGCCGGCGCGTCGGGGGCTCTGGGGGCGTCATCGGTGGCGCGCGCGGCGCCGGACGGATTGACGCTGCTGCTGATCGATCCTTCGCTGACGGTCGCGCAAAACATCAACGCAAAGCCGGGCTTCGATCCGCAAAAGGATTTCGCGTGGGTGGCGCCGCTGATGCGCTCCTATATGACGCTGGTGGTGCATCCCTCCGTGCCCGCAAGGACCGCGCCGGAGTTTGTCGCGCTGGCAAAGCAAAAGCCGGGCGCTCTGCAATACGGGACCTCCGGCATCGGATCGCCGCCTTATCTTGGCGCGCTGGCTTTTATCCAAGCCACCGGGATCGATCTTCTGCATGTGCCCTATCGCGGCGCGGCGCTGGCGCTGAACGAGGCGGCGGGCGGGCATATCGCCTCGGTCTTCGTCAGCCAGGCGACCGCCGGCGCGCAGGTGAAAGGCGGCGCGCTGCGCCTGCTCGGCGTCTACGGCGAAGATCGCCTGCGGGCTTTTCCGGACACGCCGACATTCAAAGAAAGCGGAATCGATACGCCTGTCGCCAATCAGGGGACATGGTTTGGCATCGCCGCGCCCTCGGCGACGCCGCGCGCCATCGTGATGAAGCTAAACGGCGCTGTAAATGAGGCTCTGCGCGATCCCAAAACAAGATCGCTTCTGGAGACCGCGGACTTCGTGAAAATCAACGGCGGCGCGCCGGAGGAACTGGGCGCCCTCGTCGACAGCAACGCGGTCTATTGGCGCGAGTCTTTTGCGAAAGCGGGGATAAGGGCAGAGTAGCGGATAGCGGGCAGGAAAAGCATCCAGACCGGGATCTCCCCTGCCCGCTACCCGCCCTTCTCCCACCCGCCGCTCTCATTCTGCTTCCAATACGCAAGCCCGCAATTCAGCGCTTTGAGGGCGCTCCATTGGCCGCGCGCGGCTTGCAGCTCAGCCTCGTCATTGCCATCGAAGAGCACGAACAGGCGCTCGTATTGCCGCGAGGCGGCGAGCGCCGGGGTGATGGCGGAGCCCTCAACGAAGAAACGCGCCGCCGCGCCATTGGGGTTTTCATCTGAAGTTGTCAGGAAAACCGGCTGCATGGCTTCGTCGCCGTCGCGCGCCGTGCCGTGAGCCAGAAAGCTATCCTCGGACCAGGTCCAGAGAGCCTCGTCCAGCGCGGTGACGCGCTCATCGCTGGTTGCCTGCACGACGCAGCGCCAGCCGCGCTGGCCGCAGCGCTCCAGCAGAAGGGGCAGCGCGCGGTCGAGGCGGTGGCGTGTCAGATGGTAGAACCAGATTTCCATTCATCCCCCGTTGAGAAGGATGAAGGTCCTTTCGGTGCGCGTCCACACCACGCCGACCTCAACATCGCCAGCGAGGTGCTCCTCGGTCTTGCCGGCGACGGAGACGTCTCCGCGCTCAGCCGAGCCGCGCAGATATTCAGCGGCATCGCGGGCCAGCGCGAGGGTCATGGCGTTTGCGCGGGCTTGCGGCCAGCCAAGGGCCGAAATCAACGCCGCCGTTTGCGCCTCGGCGAAATGCCCGGCCAAAGCCGCGTCGGCGGGCAAATGGATCGTTGCCTCGAAACTCACGAACGCCTCGCCGCGGCAGCGCAGCATGCCGTCGATGCGGGCGCGGCTGACGAGATCATATTGCTCGATCCCCGTCGCCGAGCCGCGCGAGACAACGAGCGGCCGCGCGAAGTCGGCCTTCAACTCGCCGGAAGCGCGGGTCATCGCCTCGCGAAATTTGCCGCAGCCGGCTGTTTCGGCGCCCGCCGGCGCGGCGAAAGCGCAAGATATCAAAGCGAGGAGAACGCGCTTCATGGGAAATCCCAGCCTTGCGGCTCAGCCCTCGTAGTGGTCGGCAACGAGCCGGTCGAGCAGGCGAACGCCCCAGCCCGAGCCCCAGCTATGATTGATCTCGCTCTGCGGTGACGACATTCCGGTTCCCGCGATATCCAGATGCGCCCACGGCACGTCGTTGACGAAGCGCTGGAGGATTTGCGCCGCCGTGATCGAGCCGGCGTGGCGGCCGCCGACATTTTTCATGTCGGCGAATTTCGATTCGATCATTTTCTCGTAAGCCGGCCCCATCGGCATGCGCCAGAGCTTTTCGCCTGTCGCGAGGCCGGCTTTGGCCAGCCGCTCCGACAATTCGTCATTGTTGGAGAAAAGGCCCGCATATTCGCTGCCCAGCGACACGAGGATCGCGCCGGTCAGCGTCGCGAGATCGATCATGAACTTCGGCTTGTATTTGTCCTGCACATACCAAAGCACGTCGGCCAGCACGAGGCGGCCCTCCGCATCGGTGTTGATAATTTCGATGGTCTGGCCGGACATGGTTTTGACGATGTCGCCGGGACGCTGGGCGTTGGCGCCGGGCATGTTCTCGACAATGCCGATGGCGCCGATGGCGTTGACCCTGGCTTTGCGTCCCGCCAGCGCCTGCATCAGGCCGGTGACGCAGGCGGCGCCGGCCATATCGCCCTTCATATCCTCCATGCCGCCCGCGGGCTTGATGGAAATGCCCCCGGTGTCGAATGTGACGCCCTTGCCGATAAAGGCGACCGGCGCCTCGCCGGGCTTGCCGCCGTTCCAGCGCATGATGACGCAGCGGCTGTCGCGCGCCGAGCCCTGTCCCACGCCGAGCAAAGCGTTCATTCCGAGCTTCGTCATCGCCTCGACATCGAGAATGTCGATCTCAAGGCCCAGCTTTTCCAGCGTCTTGGCGCGGTGCGCGAATTCCACGGGGAAAAGCACGTTCGGCGGCTCGTTGACGAGCGAGCGGGCAAACAGCACGCCTTCAGCAATCGCGTCGCGCGCGATGGAAGCCTGGCGCGCGGCGGCGGGATCAGCGACGCCGATGGTGACTTTGACGGAGGCGGGCTTCTCGTCCTCGTCCTTTTTCTTGGCGGTTTTGTAAAGGTCGAAACTATAGGCGCGCAGCTTGACGCCCATCATGAAGTCGGCGGCGGCGGCGGCGGGATCGCCTTTCCAGTCGAGGAGATCAAAGACGATATGAATGGTTTCCGCGCCGCCGGCTTTTCCCATGGCGTGGCCGCCAAGCGCGGCGAAATCGATCTCCGGGGCTTCGGGGGCGGTCTTCTTGGCCGGACTGGCTCCGGCGACGATCAACCTGCCCGCGTGAATGTGGGCAGGAGCCAGCAGGTCCATCGCGGAGAGGACCTTGCCCTTGAATTTCGCCGCCGCGGCGGCGCGCGGCAGAATGTCGGCGGCGGCGCCCAGCAGGGACCGGGTCGCGTCCGAAAACGATAATCCCTCGCCGGCAAATACGATCAGCGTGTCGGGCCCGGTCCCCGTTCCCTGAGCGTGAAGTTCTGACAGGGGCGCAAAGGCTACATCTACCGTCTGGTGCATGGCGATCTCTGGATGGAAGCCGGCGGAAGGCCGGCGAAAAGGACAGGCTTTCTGTGGCGGTTTTCGGGCGCAGGCGCAACATGTCCGCCGCCCCGCCGCGCGAAAGCCGCCATCAATCCGCCGCGAGTCCAGGTTGGCGTGTCTTTGGCGCAACGCTGGCGCGCCAACCCCTTGAGAGCGCGGGGACCGCGGCTTCAGCGCCTTGCGCGCGGGCGCCGGGGCGGCTAGCCAAAGATGCGCCGCAAGGCGGGATTCACGGCCCGGGTTCCCGACGAAATGACCAAGATCGATCGGTATTTGTCGCGGACCTCGGCGCTTGTCTTCCTGGCGGCGCTGTTTGGACTGACGGCAGCGGTTTGGGTGACACAGGCCCTGCGCGATTTCGACCTGATGACGACCAAGGGCCAGACGCTGCTCGTGTTTCTGCGGGCGACGGGGCTGGTGGTACCCTCGCTGATCATGGTGATCGCGCCCCTGGCGCTGTTCGGCGCGGTGATTTTCACGCTGAACCGCCTCAATGCCGACAGCGAACTCGTAGTGATGAGCGCCTCCGGCATATCCCCGGCCCGGCTGCTGCGGCCGTTTCTGGCGCTGACGCTGGCGGTCACTTTGGCTGTTGGCGCGCTATCGCTGTGGATCATGCCGTGGAGCTTTGCGGAATTGCGCAATATAATCTCGAAAGTGCGGGCGGATTTTCTGACGCGGGTCATACGGGAAGGGCAGTTCTCCAATCTCGACAAGGGCTTGGTGTTTCACTATCGCGAGCGGGCGCCGGGCGGCGGCCTCAGCGGCATTTTCATTCAGGATCGCCGCGACCCCCAGGATATCCGCACCTACATTGCGGAAACCGGACGTAACCGCGAGGCGGACGGCCAAAATTATCTCGTTCTGGAAAAAGGCAGTTTGCAGCGGCAGACGAGGAATGGGCGCGACCCCGTCATGGTGGTGTTTCGCAGCTACGAAGTGGACCTCGCGCAATTCAGCGGCGAGGGCGAGGGCGCTCCGCTCAAACCGCGGGAACGCGGCACCTGGAGCCTGCTGTCGCCCGATGCCGCCGACCCCTGGGTCCAGCGCAATCTGGGGCCGCTGCGGGCCGAACTGCATGATCGTCTGGTCAATCCGCTCTATGCCCTCGTGTTCGGGATCGTCGGATTTGCCGCGTTGGGAAAGGCCCGCACAACACGGCAGGGGCGAAGCCTGGCGATTTTGGCGGCGATCGGAGTGGTGATCGGCTTGCGGGTCGCCGGTTTCGGATTAGCCGCGCTGGCGACGCGGACACCATGGGCGGTTTGGGCGCTTTACGGGCTCCCGTTCGCGGCAATTTTCGTCTCTTTCTGGTTCATTTTCGGCGATCCCCTGGCTTTTTTCCAGCGGATGACGGGGCCGCCGCGCGGTTCATTGCCCGCGCGGGCGGGCACGCCACTATGATAGGACACACGCTGGCGCTGTATCTTTCAAAACGCTTTTTGCTGGCTATCGGCAGTGTCTTCGCGGCTCTCTTCGCGTTGATCTATCTCATTGATTTTGTTGAAATGCTTCGCCGCACCAGCGGCCTGCCCGATGTCAGCACCGGGTTTGTCGCCCTGCTCTGCCTGGAGCGGGTTCCCGCCGTCAGCGAGCAATTGCTGCCCTTCACGGTGCTGGCGGGCTCGATGTTCGCTTTTGTCAGCCTGTCGAGGCGTTTGGAACTGGTGGTGGTGCGCTCCGCCGGTGTCTCGGCTTGGCAGTTCCTCGCGCCGCCGCTGCTAATTGTGCTGACGCTCGGCGTGCTTTCCGTAATCGCTTACAATCCGCTATCCGCCGGCTTGAAAGAGCGTGCTGACCGCAGCGAGACTGAAATATTCCGCGCCGGGCGCATCCAGACCGATACGAGCTTGTGGATCCGGCAACGCAGCATTGATGGGCAAGCCATTGTGCGATCTGAATTTTCCAGTGACGGCGGCACAAAACTTTCGGCGGTGACGGCGTTTGTTTATGATGCCAGCGGAGCCTTCCTGGAACGGGTCGAGGCGGCCACAGCACAGCTTCAGCCCGGCTTCTGGGACATGAAAGACGCCCGCATCACCTCGCCTGACGACGAGCCGCTGGCGGTCGAGGGTTATTGGCTCGCGACCAATCTGACGGCGGAAATGGTGACACAATCCTTCGTCGCGCCGGATGCGGTGTCTTTCTGGGAGCTTCCAGAAATCGCCCGGCGCACACAGCAGGCCGGGCTCGACCCCGGCGGTTACCGCCTGCGCTACCAGTCGCTTCTGGCCCGGCCGCTTTTATTGGCTGCGATGGTTCTCATCGCCGCTGCGTTTTCATTAAGATTCTTCCGGTTTGGTGGGGTGACACGAATGCTGGCCGGTGGCGCGGCGGCGGGGTTCGTGCTTTATGTTGCGACCAAGCTGGTGGGCGATTTGGGCGGCGCGGGTCTTCTGAGCGCTCCATTCGCTGCGTGGTCGCCGGCGGTTATCGGGAGTCTTTTGGGCACTTTAGTATTGTTACATCAAGAGGATGGGTAATGGGTCGGCTTACCGGCCCCGGAATAATTTTGCCACGCCGGCCTTCTGGACCGGCGTCAGCGAAGCTATGTCTGGCGCTGGCGGCGCTCGCCCTCATGCAGGCCGCCGCCCTGCCCGCCGCCTCCCAAAACCTTGCCGAGCGGATCACCCGGCAAAGCGGCGATGCCAAAACCGCCGGCAAGGACCGCCTGCTGGTTCACGCCGACGAAATGCTGTTTGATCGCAACAAGAACACTGTGGCCGCGCGCGGCAATGCGCAGCTTTATTATCAGGGCCGCGTGCTGCAGGCCGACCGGGTGCTGTACGACCGCAACAACAACAAGGTCTACGCGGAAGGCCACGCCAAAATGACCGAGCGCGACGGCACGGTCGCTTATGCGGAACGCTTCGAGCTCACGGACAATTTCAAAGACGGGTTCATCGACAGCCTGCGCACGGATACGGCGGACAGGACGCATCTGTCCGCGCCGCGCGCCGAGCGCACCGGCGGCGACGTGACCACGCTGGACCGCGGCACGTATTCCGCCTGCGAGGCCTGCAAAGACGATCCATCCAAGCCGCCGTTGTGGCAGGTGCGCGCCAAACGCATCATCCACAACGACACCGAGCAGATGGTCTATTTCGAGGATGCCGCCTTCGAGCTGATGGGCGTGCCCATCGCATGGCTGCCGTATTTCTCGGTCGCCGATCCCAATGTGCTGCGCAAGAGCGGCATTCTGACGCCGCATGTGAGCTTTAATTCGGCGCTCGGCGCGGGCGTGTCCATTCCGGTGTTTTGGGCGCTGGCGCCCAATTACGATCTGACGGTGACGCCATCCTTCTATTCAAGACAGGGTTTCTTCGGCCAAGCCGAATGGCGCCATCAGCTTGTCAATGGCTCTTACAATATCCGCGCCGCCGGGGTTTTCCAAAACGATCCCGACGCCTTTGCCGCCCCGCCCTATGGCTCGGGGAACAAGCGCGCGCGCGGCTCGCTGGAAAGCTGGGGCCTGTTCTACATCAATGAAAGATGGCGCGTCGGCTGGGACCTTTCGCTGGTCAGCGACAAATGGTTCCAGAGCGACTACCGCCTGCCGACCGATAATCTCTCGTCCAACTATTTCCGCGAGGCGACCTCGACGATCTACATGACCGGCAAGGGCGACCAGGGATTTTTGGATCTCCGCGCCTATTATTTCAAGGGCCTCAGCCGCGTCGATTTGCAGGACCAGCAGCCCATCGTCGCCCCGGTTCTCGACTATCACAAGGTGATCCCGGTGAAGCCCGAATGGTCGTTCGGCATCGGCGGACAGTTCGAAATCGACGGCAATTTCCTTAATCTCAGCCGCAATCTCGCCGCCTATCAGTCAACGGGACCGCGCACCCTCGACAATCAATACGGGCTTTACGACGTTTGCACCGTCTATAATTCGAAAAACTGCCTGGTGCGCGGCATCGGCGGAACATACACGCGCGGCACGCTTAATCTTTCGTGGAAGCGGCAGATCATTGATCCCATCGGTCAGGTCTGGACGCCCTTCGTCTTTGCCCATGTCAACGGCACGCTTCTCAGCCTCGATCAATCACGCGCCGCCTCCTTCACCGCCCCCGCCGCAAACCCGCAATTGCCCAATTCGATTATTCCCAACGGGGCGCAGGCGAATTTTTTTGGCACCCAGTCCAATGCCTGGCGGGGCAGCGCTGTTCCCGGCGCCGGCCTCGAATACCGCTATCCCTTCGTGATGAACACGGGAACCGTGACGCATGTGTTTGAGCCAATCGCCCAGATCGTTGTGCGCCCGAACGAGCCGGTGTCCCAGTCGCTGGTGAATGAGGACGCGCAGAGCCTCGTCTTCGATGACACCAATTTGTTCCAGTGGAACAAATATTCCGGCTACGACCGTTTCGAGGGCGGCACGCGGTTTAACTACGGCGCGCAATACACGATGACCTTCCAGAACGGCGGCTATTTCAACGCCATGGCCGGCCAGTCCCGGCAGATCGCCGGGCGCAATTCCTATGCGAGCGCGGATGCCGCGAATGTCGGCCTGTCCTCCGGCCTCGACACGCGCCGGTCGGATATCGTGACGCGCTTCTCCATCGCGCCCAATTCAAAATTCGCGGTTATCGCCAAAGCGCGGTTCGACCAGGCCGATTTTTCGCTGCGCCGGCTCGACGTGATGGCCAGCGCAAAATTCGGCGATCTCGACGCCACCCTGCAATACGCGCGCTACGACGCCCAGCCCCTGCTGGGGTTCAGCAAGCGCCGCGAGGGCCTGTCCGCCGCGCTGAAATATAAATTCGATCAGCATTATTTCGTCTCCAGCAATGTCATCTTCGACCTGTCGCGCCATCTTTATAACAACAGCCCCGGGGTGGTCGGCACAGCCGGGGTTCTGTCCGTCGCGGGCATGGGCTTTGGCCTTGGCTATATGGACGATTGCACAACTTTTTCGATAAACTATACATCGACGTATCTGGACCGCGGCGCGGGCTATCCAGTCCGCAACCAGACGGTGCTGCTGCAATTGCAGCTGCGCACGCTCGGCGACACGCGCGTCCAGTCCTCGCTGGGCGATATCCGTATTCAGGACGGTTTGAACGGCTCGACGCGCTAGGGGCGCGCGGCAGGAACATGGGATCGGCATGAGCAACAAATCCTTCGCATTCCCAAAACTGGCCGCGGCCGCGGCTTTCACCGCGCTGGCGGCCTGCCTCGCGCCGGGCGCGCCGGCGCTGGCGCAGGCGGTTGTCGCCTCGGTCAATGACGATCCCGTGACAAACGTCGATATTGAGCAGCACATGAAAATACTGCGGGTGCTGCGCCGCAACGCGACCCGCGAGGCGGCGCTGGAGGACATTTTCGAAACCCGGCTGAAGCTCATCGAAGGCTCGAAATACAAAATCAATCCCTCCGACGGCGACATCGGTTTTGCGCTCAATATGACCGGGCGGAGCCTGAAAACGGACGGGCAGCATCTGGTCAGCGCGTTGCAGCGCGCCGGCGTCACCGAGGATCAGTGGAAGCAGAAATGGAAAGCCGAGGCCGGCTGGTTCCAGTTTATCCGCGCGCTCAACCGGACGCTGGAAATCAGCGAAAACGAAGTGCGCGGCGAGCTCGGCAGGCAAGGCAAGGCTCAATCGGTGGAATACACGGTGCGCCAGGTGATTTTCGTCGTCCCCAACAACGCGGGCGCCGCGGTGATCAGCGCGCGCATCGCCGACGCCAACCAATTGCGCGCCAAATTCACGGATTGCGCCTCGGGCCTCGAACTGGTGCGCGCCGCGCGTGATGCGGCGGTCAACCCGCCGGTGACCCGCGCCGCCTCGACGCTGGGCGATCCGCTGCGCAAGCTGCTGGAGAAGACCGAGATGGGGCATCTCACCGCCCCCGCGCGCGGGCCGCAGGGGGTCGAAATGCTGGCTCTTTGCAACAAAGCGAACCGCGAGGACTCCGCCGCCGCGGAGAGCATCCGCAATGATCTCCTGATGAAGAAACTGGAGGGCGAATCAACGCGCCGCTACCAGGAAGTGCGGGCCAAGGCGATCATCGTCAAAAAGTAACGCGGGGCGCGCATCCATGGCGGCGCAGATTCATTCCGCAACCCTGCCGCTGGCGCTGACGCAGGGCGATCCCTCGGGCATCGGGCCGGAAATCGCCTTTAAAGCGTGGCTGGCGCGCGCCGACGGCACGCCGGCGTTTTTCCTGCTCGGCGATCCCGGCCATTTGGAGAGCGCGGCGCGCGGCCTGCGGCTCAAAGTGCCCATGGAAATTGTCGAACCGCGCGGCGCCGCGCAAGCCTTCGCGGCGGCATTGCCCGTGGTGCCGCTGCAAGCCCGCGTTTTGGGAGCCCCCGGCGTTCCCGATGCGCGCGACGCCGCGACGACGCTCGAATCCATCGAGCGCGCCGTGGGGCTCGCGCGCTCCGGCGACGCCTCTGCCGTGGTCACCAACCCGATCTCCAAAGCGGTCCTCTACCGCGCCGGCTTTCGCCATCCCGGCCATACGGAATGGCTGGGCGAACTAGCGCAGGCGGCTTGGAACACCGGGCCATTGCTGCCGGTGATGCTGCTGTGGTCGCCGCATCTGGCGGTTGTGCCCGTCACCATTCACGTTTCCCTTGCGCAGGCGATCGCGCAATTGACGACGGGCGGCATCGTTGCTGCCGCGCGGGTCGCGGCGAAAGATTTGCGGGAAAAATTCGGCATAGCCGAGCCGCGCCTCGCGGTCGCCGGGCTCAATCCCCATGCCGGGGAGGCCGGCGCGATGGGTCGGGAGGATATCGAGCTCATCGCGCCCGCCGTTAAAATTCTGCGCGCTGAGGGCATCGACGCGCGCGGGCCGCTGCCTCCCGACACGATGTTCCACGCGGAGGCGCGGGCGCGCTACGACGTTGCGATCTGCATGTATCACGACCAAGCGCTGATCCCGGTCAAAACGCTGGCCTTCGACAGCGCCGTCAACACAACACTGGGCCTGCCCTTCGTGCGTACATCACCTGATCACGGCACGGCCTTCGACATAGCGGGCAAAGGCATCGCCGATCCCGCCAGCCTCATCGCGGCGCTGCGTTTGGCGGCGCGGCTGACCGGCGGCGCGGCGTTTTGACCGGCATCGCCGATCTGCCGCCGCTGCGCGAGGTGGTCCAGGCTTTTGGTCTGGAGCCGCGCAAATCGCTCGGCCAGAATTTTCTGTTCGATCTCAATCTGACGGCAAAAATAGCCCGGGCCGCCGGGCCGCTGGAAGGCGTCACCATTATCGAAGCGGGTCCCGGACCCGGCGCGCTGACGCGCGCGCTGCTGGCGGGGGGCGCGGCGCGGGTGATCGCGATTGAGACCGACGAGCGCTGCCTGCCGGCGCTGGCGCAAATATCCGCCGCGGCGCCCGGCCGTTTGCAGGTGATCCACGGCGATGCGCTGGCGACCGATTTGGCCGCAATTGCCGCGCAATGGCGCGATGGCCCCGCGCGCATCTGCGCCAACCTGCCATACAATATCGGCACCGCGCTGCTGGCGGGCTGGCTGGAGAGCGAGCCCTGGCCGCCATGGTTCGACAGGCTGACCCTGATGTTTCAGCGCGAGGTCGCCGAACGCATCGTGGCAACACCCGAACAGCGCGCCGATTATGGCCGGCTGGGCGTGCTCGCGGGCTGGCGCACGGAAGCGCGGATTTTATTCGATGTGCCGGCCTCCGCCTTCACGCCGCCGCCGAAAGTCACATCCTCCGTGGTGGAACTGATCCCGCGCGCGGCGCCGCTGCCCTGCGAGGGCGCGCTGTTATCCGCGATTACCCGCGCGGCCTTTGGCCAGCGGCGCAAAATGCTGCGCCAATCGCTGAAAGGCCTGACGCGGCGGGGCGCAACCGTTGATCCCTTGGAGCTGCTGGCCAAAGCGGGCATCGAACCGACGCGGCGCGCCGAGGAAGTGGATGTCGCGGGTTTCGCGCGGCTGGCGCGGGCGCTGGAGGGGGCGCTTTAGCCCCTCACGCCCACGGCGCGCATTCCCCTGTTGGATACACCCGCCACGATATCAGCCCCGCCTTGGCGACGACCACATGGCCTTCCTTGGCCTTGCTGACGAGGTGTTTGAACATCATCGGATGGCGCCAGGAATTCGGTTTTTTGGGATCGCAGACCGCCTGATACTGGTCGCTGTCGGGGCAGACCATCAGAATCGTGCCGAGACGGTCCGGCTTCATCGCCACGGGAATGTCCCGCTCGGTCAGCCAGTCGCACTCAAAATCGCGGCAGACCTGGGGGCGTTTAGCGTAGATGGCGCAGCCGCCGGGCGCGCACCATTTGCCGCACAGGTCTCCCGCCATCTTATCGAGTTCCTCGATATCCAGCACGTGGCAGCACATATTGCATGCGCCGCATGATCGTCCGGGTACTGCGGCCATCGGTTTGCCCTTGCGAATCAACTTCCGCAATGTCGCGGCCCCGCGCCCGCAAAGCAATGGCGGGATTGAGCCGAGCCGCGCGATAGAACTTGACTTGGCGCGCCCGGCGGCGTTCCTCGCCTCGTTTTGGCAGGATCGGGAAAGTTTACGCGCATGGCACAAGCCTTCATCTTTCCCGGCCAGGGGTCGCAATCGCCGGGCATGGGCAAAGCGCTGGCGGAGGCTTTCGAGCCGGCGCGCCGGGTCTTCGCCGAGGTCGATGACGCCTTGGGGATGAAACTTTCGCGCCTGATTTTCGAGGGGCCCGCGGCGGAATTGACGCTCACCGCCAATGCGCAGCCTGCGCTGATGGCCGTCAGCATGGCGGTCTTTCGCGTTCTTGAGGCCGAAGCCGGGCTCGATCTGGCGCGTGACGCTCAATTCGTGGCCGGCCACTCGCTTGGCGAATATTCGGCGCTGGCGGCGGCGGGATCGTTCACGCTGGGCGACGCGGCGCGCCTGTTGCGCCAACGCGGCGAGGCCATGCAGGCCGCGGCACCGCCCGGCGAAGGCGCGATGGCCGCGATATTGGGCCTCGAATTCGGCGCGGTCGCGGCAATCGCCACGGAGGCGGCGCGGCAATTGCACCTCACCGCCGCCGTCTGCCAGGCCGCCAACGACAACGGCGGCGGGCAAGTGGTGATTTCCGGCAGCAAAAATGCTGTGGAAAAGGCCATGGAGCTGGCGAAAGCCGGCGGCGCCAAACGCGCCATCCTTCTATCGGTGTCGGCGCCCTTCCATTGCGCGCTGATGCATCCGGCGGCGGAAGTTATGGCCGCCGCGCTGGCCGCCATCGATATCCAGTCTCCAAAGGTTCCGCTCGTCGCCAATGTTCTGGCCTCGCCAATCAGCGAACCCGCCGAGATTCGCCGGCGGCTGATTGAGCAGGTGACGGGCACGGTGCGCTGGCGCGAATCCATCGCCTTCATGGCGGGCGCCGGGGTTCGCAGCTTTTATGAGCTCGGCGCGGGCCAAGTGCTATCCGGACTGGTCAAGCGCATTGATGCGGCGTCAACCGGAACCCCTATCGGCACGCCCGCCGATATCGAAGCCTACAAAACCCGTGCGCGGGCATGACCAAGCCAGCCTCTTCATCCGGAGCCCCGACGATGTTTGATCTTACCGGCCTTAACGCCCTCGTGACAGGGGCGACCGGCGGACTGGGCGGCGCCATCGCCCGCGCCCTTCACGCGCAGGGGGCGCGGGTGGCGATATCAGGCACGCGGGCGGAGGCTTTGGCAGCCCTGGCGGATGAGCTGAAAGAACGGGTCCACGCGCTCCCTTGCGATCTCGGCGACAAGGCCGCGGTTGAGGCGCTGGTGCCCGCCGCCGAGGCCGCCATGGGCCAGGTCGATATTCTCATCAACAATGCGGGCATCACGCGGGATGGTCTTTTCATGCGCATGAAGGATGACGATTGGGAGCGCGTGCTCAGCGTCAATCTGACATCCGCGTTCCGGCTTTCGCGCGCGGCGGTGCGCGGCATGACGCGCAGACGATTCGGACGCATCGTCTCGATCACCTCCATCGTCGGCGTGACCGGCAATCCCGGCCAGGCCAATTACGCCGCCTCCAAAGCCGGCATGATCGGCATGTCAAAATCGCTTGCAGCCGAAATCGCCAGCCGCGGCATCACTGTCAATTGCATCGCGCCGGGTTTCATCGAAAGCCCGATGACACAGGCTTTGAACGACAAACAAAAGGAAGCGATCCTCGCCACCATTCCCTCGGGCAAACTGGGCAATGGCGCGGATGTCGCGGGCGCCTGCGTCTATCTGGCCAGCCGTGAGGCGGCCTATGTCACTGGGCAGACACTGCACATCAACGGCGGCATGGCGATGATCTGACCGGCCAGGCCTTTCGGGCCGGGTGAATGGCCTTCGGCAGGCGCTCGCCTTCACATTTAATCCATGGTAGCTAGCCGCCGCGCCTGGGCGCGAAGGCGTTGCAACAAGCCTGCGGGGGTTTGATGGCTTGACGCGGGGCGGGCGGTCAGGTTCAAAGCATCCGGGCAGCCGCCGTCTATTTAGCCGAAGGGCTGGAAAGCTTTTCGGCATTTTAGGTCTTGTGGCGGCCCGCAAGGGCGCCGGACATAACAAGGAAGAGGGTTCTTACTATGAGCGATGTGGCCGAGCGCGTGAAGAAAATCGTCGTCGAGCATCTCGGCGTGGACGCTGAGAAGGTCGTCGACAAGGCGAATTTTATCGATGACCTCGGCGCCGATTCGCTCGATACGGTCGAGCTCGTGATGGCGTTCGAAGAGGAGTTCGGTGTGGAAATCCCTGACGACGCGGCGGAAACCATCGTCACCGTCGGCGATGCCGTCAAATTCCTGGAAAAAGCCAAGACCGCCTGATTTCGTTCGGGTTTAAGGGGGGGCGGCGCGCCATCCCCGGGACGTTCGGCGGCGCGTTTTTGCCGCCGGCGCATCATTGGGTATCAGTGGAAAGACGATGCGAAGAGTCGTCGTAACGGGCCTTGGAATGGTGTCGCCGCTCGGCTGCGGAGTGGAAGCGACGTGGACACGGCTTTTGGCCGGTGAAAGCGGCGCCCGGCGCATCGAGAGTTTCGACGTTTCCGACATGCCCTGCCAGATCGCCTGCCAGCCGCCGCGCGGCCCGGGCTCCGAGGGCGCCTTCAATCCCGATGAGTGGATGGAGCCCAAAGAGCAGCGCAAAGTCGATGACTTCATCATCTTCGCGATTTCAGCGGCGACACAGGCTCTGAACGACGCCGGCTGGCATCCCAAGACTTATGACGATCAATGCGCCAGCGGCGTCATGATCGGCTCCGGCATTGGCGGCCTCGGCGGCATTTACGAAGCCTCGGTGCTGCTGAAAGAGCGCGGCCCCCGGCGGATTTCGCCGTTTTTCATTCCGGGACGGCTGATCAATCTGACTTCCGGCTATGTGTCGATCCAGCACGGGCTGAAAGGCCCCAATCATTCGGTTGTCACCGCCTGTTCGACCGGCGCTCATGCGATTGGCGACGCTGGGCGGCTGATCGCCCTTGGCGATGCCGATGTGATGGTCGCGGGCGGCGCGGAATCCGCCGTCAACCGGATTGCGCTGGCGGGATTCTCCGCCTGCCGCGCTCTGTCGACGGGCTTCAATGACCGGCCAACAGAGGGCTCGCGCCCCTATGACCGGGACCGCGACGGTTTCGTCATGGGCGAGGGCGCGGGCTGCGTGGTGCTGGAAGAATATGAGCATGCGAAGGCGCGCGGCGCAAAAATTCATGCTGAACTTATCGGTTACGGCCTGTCCGGCGACGCCCACCACATCACCGCGCCAGCCGCCGATGGCGACGGCGCTTTTCGCTGCATGCGCGCCGCTATCAAACGTGCCGGGATTTCCGCCGCCGATATCGATTACGTCAACGCGCACGGCACTTCCACGCCGCTCGGCGATGAAATTGAACTGGGCGCTGTCACCCGCGTGATGGGCGAAGAGGCCGGGCGGCTCTCGATGTCCTCGACGAAATCCTCGATCGGCCATTTGCTGGGCGCGGCGGGCGCCGTGGAGGCGATCTTCTCGGTGCTGGCCATGCGCGACAATATCGCGCCGGCAACGCTCAATCTGGTCAATCCCTCGGTCGAAACCGCGATTGATCTGGTTCCGCTGACGCCGCGCAAGCGCCGGATCGACACGGTTCTATCGAATTCGTTCGGATTTGGCGGCACCAATGCCTCGCTGATCCTGCGGCGGGTCGCCTAAAGTCTTGACAGCCCCGGGCGGGTTGTCGCCACAATCGAGGCGTAGTTCGTTTTTTTAGGTTTGGCGCGCGGCAAAAGCAGATGAGTCAGGACAAGCTCCAAGGCCAGGACCAGAGCGCGGGCGCGCCGGCGCCGGGCTCGCGCTTGTTTGGACGGCGTCCGAATTTGCAATCGCCGAATGAGGCGCTCCAGCCGGAAAGCGCGCCCCCGCCGCCGCCCGGCCCGCCGCCCAGCAAGCGGCGTCCGACCCTCTCGGCCATCAGCGGGTTCATGTCTTTCCTGCTGGTCGCCGCGTTCGGCGCGGTGATTGCTTTTGCCTATATGCAGCATCAGTTGAACGCTCCGGGGCCGCTGGCGGCGGACAAGGTCGCGGTGATCGCAAAGGGCGCCGACCGGGCGGAAATCGTCGGCCAGCTGGAAAGCGAAGGCGTTATCGGCAGCGGACTTTTGCTCAACGCCGCGCTGATCGTGGAAGGCACCGGCTCGCGCCTGCGCGCCGGCGAGTTCCTGTTCAAGAAGAACGCCAGCCTGCGCGAGGTCATCGACACGCTGGTTTCGGGCAAACAGATTTTGCATTCCATCACCATCCCCGAGGGGCTGACCTCGGAACAGATTCTGCAACGGCTGAAGGACAATGAGTTTCTCTCCGGCGATATCCGCGAGATTCCCAGGGAGGGCACGCTTCTGCCGGACACTTACCGGGTGTCGAGGGGGATGTCGCGGGCCGATTTGATCGCGAAAATGCAGAGCGAGCAGAAGCGCATTCTCGATCAGGTATGGGCTGGGAGATCGGCGGATTTGCCGGTGCGCTCGCCGTTTGAATTGCTGACACTCGCCTCCATTGTGGAGAAGGAAACGGGCAGGGCCGATGAGCGCCCGCATGTCGCCAGCGTTTTCATCAACCGCCTGGGCAAGCGGATGAAGCTGCAATCAGACCCCACCATCGTCTATGGCCTGGTGGGCGGGCGCGGCACGCTGGGGCGCGGCATTCTGCGCAGCGAGGTGGAGCGCGCCACGCCCTACAACACCTATGTGATTGAGGGGCTGCCGCCCGGCCCCATCGCCAATCCCGGCCGCGCCGCGCTCGACGCTGTGGCCCGGCCGTCGCGCACCAAAGACTTGTTCTTCGTCGCCGACGGCACCGGCGGTCATGCGTTTGCCGAAACGCTCGATCAGCATTCGCGCAATGTGACGCGCTGGCGCCAGCTGGAAAAAGACACGAAGGAGCGCCAGCAGGCCCCCGCGGCCGCGCCGGTCGACCGGGTGCAGCCGGAGATCGGCCCGCCGGGCGCGCCAACCCGCGATCAGCGCGGCGATCTCGACAATAGAGGCATCGGCTCGTTTGGATCGCTGCCCGTTAGTTTTGGCGCAACCGCGCTTGCCGGCGGGGCCGAGCCGCCGGCGCCGCGCGTCGATGCGCCTCCTGCCGCGTCCGCCGCTAAAACAATTGCCGCGGCTGCCATTCCCGCAAAGGCCGCGCCTGAAAAGGTCCCGCCCCAGAGGCCCGCCGCGGCGGGGGCTTTTGCGCTCGGGCCGGCGCTGGATGAAAAACTCGTGGCGGGCTTGATGGACCCGCAACTTCACACGCCGGGCAACGCGCTGGACGGCCCCGCGAATGATGCCGATGCGGTGCCCGCCGACACCGGAGCGGTGCCGGTTTCCGCCGCGCGGCGCGCCGAGCAAAAGGCGCGCGCCGCAAGGTTTGGATTGGCGGCTGGCAGCGACGAGTTGCCGCTGTCCGCCTATGCCGAACAGGAACGCCCGGCCGCGGCCCCGATGGTTGCGCAGGCCGGCGATCCCATGCCGAAAATCATCCGCATCTTCGATGCGTCCGAGGGCACCGCGCTTGATCCGCTGAAGGACAAAAGCTGGGATCTGAATTCGCCAAAAACCGTCCCCGAGATCAGGGCGGAATCGCAGGCTCCCGGCAAGCCCGCCGCGCGCGCCAAAAAGCCGCTTTAGGGCGCGGCTTCGCGGCTCCGTGGAATCGGATAGGGTGTCGGCGCATTCCTCCCGCGATTCGACACTGGCGCCATGAATCTGAAAAGCATGACCGGATTTTCCAGCGCCGCAGGGCGCCTCGCCCCCTGGGGCTGGGCGTGGGAGCTTAAATCCGTGAATTCCAAAGGGCTGGATTTGCGGCTGCGCGCGCCCGCGCCGTTTGAACGCATCGAGACGGAGGCGCGCGCGAGGATATCGGCGCGGCTGGCGCGCGGCGCGGTGTACGCGGCGCTGAGCATCAGCCGCGACGAAACCGCGCCGGATGTGCGCGTCAACGAGGCGGTGCTGCGCAAACTTATCGAGGCGGTTTCGCGGGTGCCGGAGAACGCCGCGGTGCGGCCCGCCTCGCTTGACGGGCTGCTGAGCGTGCGCGGGGTCGTCGAAGTGCGCGAAGCCAGCGATGGCGAGGCGGTTTTGGCGCCCATCGCCGCCGAAATTTTAAGGAGTCTCGATGCGGCGCTCGACGGGCTGATCGCCGCGCGCGCCGGCGAGGGCGCGGCGCTTGCCGCGGTGCTGGGCCAGCGGCTGGAGCGCATCGCGCATCTGCTGCGCGAGGCCGAGGATTGCCCTGGCCGCAAGCCCGAAGCGGTGAGGGCGAGGCTGGAGCAAACGATCGCGGCTTTGAGCGGGTCTTCGCGCGCGCTTGACCCGGCGCGGCTGCATCAGGAGGCCCTGCTGATGGCGGGCAAGGCCGATATCCGCGAGGAGCTTGACCGGCTCGCCGCCCATGCGGCTGCGGGGCGCGCGCTGCTTGGATCGGGCGCGCCGGCGGGCCGCAAACTCGATTTTCTCGCGCAGGAGCTCGGCCGCGAGGCCAACACGCTTTGCGCCAAATCCAACGACGCGGCGCTGACGCAGACAGGCATGGACCTGCGCATTGAGATCGAGCAATTCCGCGAGCAGGTTCAAAACATCGAATGAGCGCCCGATCCGCCCATCCCGCGCCGGGGCAGAAGCCGCCCGGCACCCCGCCCTCGCTCCTTGAGAGCGGACGGCGCGGCCTGATGCTGATTCTCTCGTCGCCGTCGGGCGCGGGCAAATCAACGCTGACACGGATGCTTTTGCAGGACAAAAGCGTCAATCTCACGCTGTCGGTTTCGGTGACAACGCGCGCCCGGCGGACGTCCGAGGTTGACGGCATCCACTATCATTTCATCACCCGGGCCGAATTCGAAAAGCGCCGCGCCGCCGGGGACCTGCTCGAATACGCCGAGGTGCACGGGAATTTCTACGGGTCGCCGCGGGGCCTTGTTGAGAGCGTGCTCTCCCAGGGGCGCGATGTCATTTTCGATATTGATTATCAGGGCACGCAACAAGTGCGCCAACGCGCGCCGAACGATGTTGTGACGATTTTCATTCTGCCGCCCTCGATGCGCGAATTGCGGGCGCGGCTGGAGCGGCGCGCCGAGGACGCGCCCGAGACCATCGCCAAACGCCTCGCCAACGCGAAGAACGAAATCCAGCGCTGGAGCGTTTACGACTACGTGCTCGTCAACGACGATTTGCAGCGCACCTACGATCACGTGCTCAACATTCTCGAAGCCGAGCGCCTGCGGCGCGCGCGCTCGCAGGACGCCACGGCGAAATTCGTGACGGCGCTGCTGGCGGAATGAGTTTATTCCGCGGCGCGTTTGAGCCGCGCGCCGGATGCCGCGATATCCGCAACCAGCGACGCTATATGGGCGCAGGACGCCTGCCGCATGGGAGAACGGGCGTTTATCTCAGCCGTTTCGGCGGGCGTCACCGCTGAATTAAATCCAAGCTTCGCCGCCTCTTTCAGGCGCAGCGCGGAATGGACGACGGGACGCACCGAGCCCGACAGCGCGATTTCGCCGAAATAGACCGCGTCGGCCGGCAGGATCGCGCCGGTCAGCGAGGAAACGAGGGCGGCCGCGGCGGCGAGATCGGCGGCGGGCTCGCTGACGCGCATGCCGCCGGCGACATTGAGATAAACATCGTGCTGGCCGAGCCGCAGGCCCGCATGGGCCTCCAGCACCGCAAGAATCATGGCAAGGCGCGAGGTGTCCCATCCCACCACCGCGCGGCGCGGCGTGCCCAGCGTGGAGGGCGCGACAAGCGCCTGAATTTCCACCAGCACCGGGCGCGTGCCCTCCATGCCCGCAAACACGGCGGCGCCGGGCGCGGCGGCATCGCGGCCCGATAAAAACAGGGCCGAGGGATTGGCGACCTCCGCCAGCCCGAGGCCGGTCATTTCGAAAACGCCGATCTCATCGGTCGGGCCGAAGCGGTTCTTCACGGCGCGCAGAATACGGAATTGATGGCCGCCTTCGCCCTCGAAGGAGACGACGGCATCGACCATGTGTTCGACAACGCGCGGGCCGGCGATCTGGCCGTCTTTGGTGACATGGCCGACAAGGATCACCGAGGCGCCGCTGGTCTTGGCATAGCGGATCAGCGCCTGCGCGCTGCCGCGCACCTGGGTCACCGTGCCCGGCGTCGAATCGACGGATTGCGTCCACATGGTCTGGATCGAATCGATAATAACCAACGCAGGGGTGCGGCCCTGCTGGAGAGTCGCGATAATGTCTTCGACGCTGGTCTCCGCCGCCAATTCCACGGGCGCGCCGGCCAGACCCAGCCGTTCGGCGCGCAGCCGCACCTGCGCCACCGCCTCCTCGCCGGAAATATAGACAACGCGGTGCCCCTGCCCGGCCAGCGCGGCGCAGGCCTGGATCAGCAAGGTGGATTTGCCGATGCCGGGCTCGCCGCCCAGCAGGATCACCGATCCCGGCACAAAACCGCCGCCGGTGACGCGGTCCAGTTCGCCCATGCCGGAGACGACGCGCGGCGCGGCTTTGGATTGCCCGCCGAGCCCCTCCAGAGTGAAGGTCCGGCCTTTCACGGCGGCGCGCGCCGCCATGGCGCCGATGCCGGATGCCGCGCCCTCCTCGGCAATGGAGTTCCAGTCGTTGCAGGCCTCGCAGCGGCCCTGCCAGCGGTTGCTGACGGCGCCGCAGCTTTGGCAGACGAAATTGGCGCGCGTCTTGGCCATGCGCTTATTGCGGCAGGCTGGCGGGCGCGCCGGCAGCGCCGTTGGCGCCGATATAATCGCGCAGGGTGCCCAGTTGCCGCTCCAAAGAAGCCTCGGCGCTGCGCAACTGACCCAGCGCCGCCTCAACCATGGCGGTGGCCTCGGCGAAAGAACGCGCCGGCGGCAGGCGGCGGGGCTGGAATTCAGGGGACTGGCTGGCTGGCATCATGGCGGGCTCCTCAATCGCGAATCTGATGAGAACATTACGCGAACATTGGGGAGATGTCGAGGGGGATTTGGAGGCGGCGGCGGTTTTGCCCTTCGCCCGTGAGCGGGGGGAAGGTTGCACGCGAAGCGTGACCGATGAGGGGCCTCCGAATCGCGCAGAGCGGTTGCTGATCACGTCCCGGCGGCTCAGGAAATCGTCGCTTCCCGCCGTGGCTGGCGCTGCCCCTCATCTGACCTTTCAGGCCGCCTTCTCCCCATTTCACGGAAGAAGGGCTTTATAGGCCTTTTGCGCCCGGCCGATTC
>JANYFM010000177.1 GCA_025362655.1 Hyphomicrobiales bacterium
TGCTCCGTGTCGCCGCGCTCATTTGGCGGGCGCCTCGATCAAGGCCTTGGCGCGCAGGGCGATCTCCGGCGGCGTGTTGACGATGGCTTCGGCGATTTTCTGCGCCTCCTCGCCGGTGGAGGGGCTCATGTCCATCTGCGCTTTGCCCGCCTCCGAGATGAAATCGGGGTCGCGGACCATCGCGTCGAAAGCCCGCCGCAGCGCTTCGACGCGATCGGGCGGCACGCCGGGCGTTGTCACCAGCGAGCGTGCAACCTCCGTCTCCGCCGAAATAAACTCCAGCAGATGGCGGTCGGCCTTATTGGCGGCGAGTTCCAGCATCAGCGGCACATCCGGCAAATCGGGATGGCGCTTCAGGCCGATCTGCACGAGAATGTTGATTTTCTTGTCCCGCAGCCATTCGGGCTTGGTGGATTTCCACGCCGCCCAGGAATTCGAGCCGCGTCCCTCGACCTCGCCGCGTTCCATGGCGAGGCTCGCCTCGTTGCCGCCGGGGTAGCCGGTGACGAGCTTGAATTTTGTTCCCGCCAGCGCGTTCATCAGCAGCGGATAGAGCGCGCCCGCTGTGCCCATGGGCGCGCCGACCACGAGGCCGCGCGTCCGCACATCCTCAATGGAAGCGACCCCAGACGTGAACCACGAATTCACAACATTCGGTGTCGAAGTGGTATTGCCGATCCAGAACAGCTTGCGCGCGTCGAACTCGACGCCGGGCATGCCCATCGCCTGCGCCGCCATCATATTGGCCATGATCATATGCAGCACGGTGCCGTCGCGCGGCGCTAGATTGACGGTCCAGTTCGCCGCCTGAATGCCGCCGCCGCCAGGCATGTTGCGCGGCACAATCTGCGGATTGCCGGGAATATGCCGGCCGAGATGGCGGGAGATCAGCCGCCCGCGAAAATCGTAATCATTGCCGGCTGACGTGCCGATGATGAGGCTGATCTGTTTGCCGCGGTAAAAATCCGCCGCAGGCTGCGCAAACGAGGGCGCGGCGGCGAGCCAAAACACCAGAATGCATAGTGCCGCCAGCCGCCGCATCGCCATGTCTCCCGTTTCTCCCGCGCTTGCGTTCCGCGCGCGGCGAATGCAACCTGCCCCGCACTATAGGCCCAGCCGGAGAAACGCGCCATGACCTCCGCTCTCGACATGACCTCCGCTCTCGCCGATGCGCCAAGCCTTGAGGCGCTGCGCGGCGCGCTGGACCCGCTCGATTTCATGGCCGGGTGGAACAAGCACGAGCCGTCGCTGTGGAAAGAGCCGCGCACCCGCTACAAGCCGGCGCTCTGGCGCTGGGCCGACGCCAAAGCCGGCCTTGACGCCGCCGGGCGCCTCATCAACGCCGAGCAGGCGGAGCGGCGCAATCTGTTCATGGTCAATCCGCTCGAGGGCAACCACTATGATACCCTGCGCACGCTCGTCAGCGCCTATCAGATGATTCTGCCCGGCGAGGAGGCGCGCACCCACCGCCATTCGCCCAACGCTCTGCGCCTCGTGCTCGAATGCGCGGAGGATTGTTTCACCATCGTCGACGGCGTGCGCATCGACATGCGCCCCGGCGATGTGCTGCTGACGCCGGGCATGTGCTGGCACGGCCACGGCAATCAGGGCAAAAGGCCCGGCTATTGGATCGACTATCTCGATGTGCCCCTCGTCCATCTCATCGAACCGATGTTCTTTGATCATTGGGACGGCGGGCTCCAGGCGGCATCCAGCGCCTCGCGCGATAATCCATGGGTGTATCCGCTGGCCGCGCAGCTTGAGCGGCTGAAAAGCGCAGCGCCGGACCCGTTCGGCCGACTGCGTGTTGAGCTTGGCGCGCCGGCGATGCCGACGACGGGGCTTTACATGGAAAAGCTGGCGGCAGGCACGGCCGGCAGGCCCCTGCGCGCCACGGAGAACCAAATATTCACCGCCGTTTCGGGCGCCGGATCAACACGGATTGCCGGCCAGACCTTCGAATGGCGCCGCGGCGACACATTCTGCATCCCTTCCTGGCATGGCTTTTCCCACGAGGCGCGGGAGGCATCGGTTCTGTTCTGCGTCTCGGATTACCCGGTCCAGTCCAAACTCGGATTTTTCCGGATCGAAAATTTGCCGTCCGCATGACCCGCCTTACAGCGCCGGCCTCCCTCCGCTGCCGCAATTTCGGGCGGTTTGCCGCTTGGCTGGGCGGCTCTCCCCTTATTGAAAGATGATTGCGCGGATCATAGGCACGGCTTGACTGGTATCGCGCTTGCTTGTCCGCCTATGATACAGTCAGGTTTAGCACCGGCGGAGACAGGCGTGACGGCGTTTTTCAATGAGATGATGCGGCCCGGGGGGACTGTGCGTCCCGCCTATGCGCGCATTGCCGACTGGCTGGAGCGCACGCCGCCAGAGGTGCTGGCATCGCGCCGGGCGCAGGCTGAGCTGATGTTCCGCCGCATCGGCATCACCTTTGCCGTCTATGGCGACAAGGAGGCATCAGAGCGGCTGATCCCCTTCGACATCGCGCCCCGCGTTCTGACCCGCAGCGAATGGACGCGGCTGGAGGCCGGGCTGATCCAGCGCGTCAAGGCGCTGAACCTGTTTCTAAACGATGTCTACGGCGCGGGCGCCATCATGCGCGCCGGCATCGTGCCCTCCGATATTATCTACCGCAACCCCGCCTACCGCCCGGAAATGGCGGGCTGGTCCGTGCCGCATGATGTCTACGCGCATATCGCCGGCATTGACGTGGTGCGCATCGACGAGAACGATTTCTATGTGCTGGAGGACAACGCCCGGACCCCATCGGGCGTCTCCTATATGCTGGAGAACCGCGAAGTGATGATGCGGCTGCTGCCGGATCTGTTCTCGGCGCATTCGGTCGCCCCCATCGAGACCTATCCCAACGAGCTGCTGGCAAGCCTGCGCTCCGTCGCGCCGCGCTCCGCCTCGCGCGATCCGACCATCGCGCTGCTGACGCCTGGCCAGTATAATTCCGCCTATTACGAGCATTCTTTTCTGGCGGACAAGCTCGGCATCGAACTCGTGGAGGGGCGCGACCTTCTCGTGCGCGACGACATTGTTTACATGCGCACGACGCAGGGACCGCGCCGGGTTGATGTGATCTACCGGCGGCTGGACGATGATTTTCTGGACCCGCTGGTGTTCAGGCCGGATTCGGCGCTCGGCGTTCCCGGCCTCATGAGCGCTTACCGCGCCGGCAATGTCACTCTCGCCAATGCGGTCGGCGCGGGCGTCGCCGATGACAAGGCGGTCTACACCTACATGCCCGAGATCATAAAATTCTACCTTGGCGAGGCGCCTTTGCTGAAAAACGTGCCGACCTGGCGCTGCCGGGAGCCTGATGCGCTCAAATATGTCATGGAGCATTTGGCCGAGCTCGTGGTCAAAGAGGTCAATGGCTCCGGCGGCTACGGCATGCTTGTCGGCCCGCATTCCACCCGCGATCAGATCGAGGCGTTCAGCAAAAAGCTGGCGCATGACCCCGCCAATTACATCGCCCAGCCGACACTGGCGCTATCTGTCTGCCCCGCATCCTTCAGCGGCGGCGTCTCGCCCCGGCACGTGGACCTGCGGCCCTTCGTGCTCAGCGGCGCTGATGGCGCGCGCGTCGTGCCCGGCGGCCTGACCCGCGTCGCCCTGAATGAGGGCTCGCTCGTCGTAAACTCCAGCCAGGGCGGTGGCACCAAAGACACATGGGTCATCGACGACCCCGCAACGGCCTGAACCCATGCTCGCAAGAACCGCAGACAATCTTTACTGGCTGGCCCGCAATATCGAGCGCGCCGACTATCTCGCGCGCATTGTCAATGTCACGCGCCGCCTCGACACGCTGCCGAGCGCCTACAGCGGCCCGGGCACGGAATGGGAGAGCGCGCTTTTATCCGCCGGCGCCAGCGAGCGCTTCGACGAATTCCACCAAAATGTTGATGCGGCCAGCGTCATTGATTTTCTCGTCTTTGACGAGAGAAACCCCTCGTCGATCGCCAATTGCATTGAAAACGGGCGCAGCAACGCGCGCGCTGTGCGCACCGCGCTTACCGTCGAGTCCTGGGAGGCGATCAACTCCGGCTGGCTCGATTTGAAATCCTTTCAGAAGCCGAGGAGCCCCGGCGATCCCGCCTCCAGCGAGCGGCTCGGCCAGTATCTCGACGCCGTCATGAAAGTGGCGCTCGATGTCGATGGCTCGGCTTACCGCACGATGCTGCGCAATGATGCCTTCTGGTTCACGCGGCTTGGCCATTTCGTCGAGCGCGCCGACAACACCGCGCGCATTCTCGACGTGAAATACAATCTCCTGCTGCCTTCCAGCGAGCCCGTCGGCGGCCCCGTCGATTATTTCCAGTGGGCGGCGATCCTGCGCGCCGTCTCAGCCCTGACCGCTTACAACTGGCTTTATAAAGAGGGCGTCAAGCCATGGCTTGTGGCCGATTTGCTGATCCTGCGCCCGGAAATGCCCCGCTCGCTGCGGTTTTGCTGCGGCGAGATGGTGCGCGTGCTCGATTCATTCGCGCGCGTTTACGGCCAGCAGGGACCGGCCCAGCGCCACGCGCGGCACATGCTGACGCGGCTGGAGAACACCACCATGAAAGAGGTTTTCAACGGCGGACTGCACGAATTCGTCACCGCCTTCATCGAGGACAACAGCAAGCTCGGCGCGGAGATCGCCGAGCAGTATCTGCTGGATTGAACAAGCGATGCGCGTCCGCATTTCCCACCGCACCACCTACACTTACGCGGAGCCCGCGCGCTCGGTCATTCAGGTGCTGCGCCTGACGCCGCGCAGCAACGACAGCCAGCGCGTCTCCGACTGGCGCATCGATGTCGAGGCGGACTGCCGGCTGGCCGCCGGCGAGGACGCTTTCGGCAACGTCACGCACACGTTCAGCCTGAGCGGCCCGGTTACCAGCCTCGCCATCACCGTCGAGGGCGTGGCGGAGACGATTGACGCCGCCGGCGTAGTCCATGGCGCGATCGAGCGGTTCCCGCCTGAATTCTATCTGCGGGAAACCGCGCTGACGGCGGCGGATGACGCGATGCGCGCCTTCGCCGCGCAAACCGGCGCCGGCCATGCCACGCCGCTGGAGAAGCTGCATGCGCTGATGGGCGCGCTGCACGCCCGCATGGTCTTTGACGCGGACCCGACGAACTCCGGCACGACCGCCAGCGAATCCTTCACGCTCGGCGCGGGCGTATGCCAGGATTTCGCCCATATCCTCATCGGCTGCGCCCGCCATCTCGGCATTCCCGCTCGTTTCGCCGGCGGCCATCTTTTGCGCGATGACGGCGTCGTCAACCAGCAGGCGGGCCATGCCTGGGCCGAAGCCTATGTCGAGGGGCTCGGCTGGGTGGGCTTTGACGCGGCCAATGATATCTGCCCGCAGGAGAGGCATATCCGCGTCGCCATCGGCCTCGATTATCTCGGCGCGGCGCCGGTGCGCGGGTCGCGAAACGGCGGCGGGGCCGAGAAACTGGATGTCGAAGTGCGTGTGTCCCATGCGGGCAGCCGGTCGCAGTCGCAATCCCAGTCCTGAAGCCCGCGCGCGACGGCGGTTTGCCTCGCCCGCGGTGCGCCTCCCCTTGCGCCAGGCGCCGATCCTCATTAGTTTGAGGGCAAGCCGAGGGGTGCCGTCCGATTGGGGCGGCTGAGATTACACCCGTCGAACCTGATCTGGTTAGCGCCAGCGGAGGGAAGGCGAAGCGGGGCCGTAACGGCCATTTTCGCAATTTCTTCGGGCGCGTGTTGCAGTCAAAGCGGAAGCGCGCGGCGCCAACGCACCGGAGGAAGCCATGAACGTCCAGCCCAAGCGCAATTCACTTATCCCCGAAAGCGTCACCACGGGGCCGCTGACCGGCTCGCGCAAGATTTACTACAGCCCGGCCGACAAGCCCGAGGTGCGCGTGCCCTTCCGCGAGGTCGTGCTGGAGCCGACCGCCAACGAGCCCAACGTGCGTGTCTATGACGCCTCCGGCCCCTATACCGAGGCGGATGCCCGCATCGATCTCTCAATGGGCTTGCCGCCCGTGCGCGACGCCTGGCTGTCGAAACGCGAAGGCTTTGAGGTTTACGACGGCCGCAGCGTGCGCCCTGAGGATAACGGCGATGTCGCCGGCGACAAGCTGGTGCCGCCCTGCCCCGCCAACCGGCGGCCGCGCCGCGGCAAAGCCGGCGCGCTGGTGACCCAATATGAATTCGCCCGCGCCGGCATCATCACAGAGGAAATGATCTACGTCGCGCACCGCGAAAATCTCGGCCGCGAGACGATGGTCGAGGGGGCCGAGGCGCGCATCGCCGACGGCGAGAGCTTCGGCGCGTCGCTGCCCGCTTTCGTGACGCCGGAATTCGTGCGCGGCGAAATCGCCCGCGGCCGCGCCATTATCCCCTGCAACATCAACCATCCCGAGCTGGAGCCGATGATCATCGGCAGAAACTTCCTCGTGAAGGTCAATGCCAACATCGGCAATTCCGCCGTGACATCGTCCGTCGCCGAGGAGGTCGAGAAGCTCGTCTGGTCGATACGCTGGGGCTCCGACACTGTGATGGACCTCTCGACGGGCCGCAATATCCACAACATCCGCGACTGGATCGTGCGCAATTCCCCCGTGCCGATCGGCACCGTGCCGATCTACCAGGCGCTGGAAAAGTGCGGCGGCGACCCCATTAAGCTGACCTGGGAAATCTTCCGCGACACGCTGATCGAGCAAGCCGAGCAGGGCGTCGATTATTTCACCATTCACGCCGGCGTGCGCCTTGCCTACGTGCCGCTCACCGCCAAGCGCGTTACCGGCATCGTCTCGCGCGGCGGCTCGATCATGGCGCGCTGGTGCCTCGCCCATCACAAGGAGAGCTTTCTCTATACGCATTTTGAGGACATCTGCGACATCATGCGCAAATACGATGTGTCGTTTTCGCTCGGCGACGGGCTGCGTCCCGGCTCCGGCGCCGATGCCAACGACCGCGCTCAGTTCGCCGAGCTGGAGACGCTGGGAGAACTGACGAAAATCGCTTGGGCGAAAGGCTGCCAGGTGATGATCGAGGGCCCGGGCCACGTTCCCATGCACAAGATCAAAATCAACATGGAAAAACAATTGAAGGAATGCCATGAGGCGCCCTTCTATACGCTGGGGCCGCTGACGACGGACATTGCGCCCGGCTACGATCACATCACCTCGGGCATCGGCGCGGCGATGATCGGCTGGTTCGGCTGCGCCATGCTCTGCTACGTCACGCCCAAAGAGCATCTGGGCCTTCCCGACCGCGACGACGTGAAGACCGGCGTCATCACCTACCGCATCGCCGCCCATGCCGGCGATCTCGCCAAGGGCCACCCCGCGGCCATGCTGCGCGACGACGCGTTGTCGCGCGCGCGTTTCGATTTCCGCTGGGAGGACCAGTTCAACCTTGGCCTCGACCCCGACACCGCCCGCGCCTACCACGACGAGACGTTGCCGAAGGATGCGCATAAAGTCGCGCATTTCTGCTCGATGTGCGGGCCGAAATTCTGCTCGATGAAAATCACGCAGGACATCCGCAGCGAGGTCGCGGCGATGCTCGACAACGAGAAAACCGTGCTCGACGGCATGGCCGAAAAGAGCAAGGAGTTTTTGGAGAGCGGCGGCAAGCTTTACGTGAAGGCGTAAATACCGGGCGTGACGCGAAATACGTTTGCCAATCCATTTCGCCCCGGGCTAGCGGCCCGGGAGCCAAAAGCACGATAGGCATCCACAGCCGCTTTAACGGGCGGGAGCGCCGTCTACCGCGGCTGCGCCCCCGGCCCGTTCGGCACGCTCTGAAAAACCACCTCGCGGTCCGCCGGCCATTTCATCCGGTAGGCCAGCGTGATGTTTTTGGTTTCGTTGGGCGCCACGTCATAGGTCCATCCCATCACGCCGCGCCGGTCATTGACGATTTTTTCCGTCGGCGCGGTTGTCGCGGCAAGCTGTTCGATCACAATGGCGCTGTTTTCGGAGATCGGAATCTGATCGGTCACCGCCACCTTGATGGCGAAGGGATGCAGGTTCTTCACGCTGATGCGGAATTCGCGCTGTTCTGTCTTGGTGGAGCTGGTCCAGGACGGCTCGTTCTCTTTGCGCCGCACCGGCACGCGCGAGATTTTCACCCGGTCATCCGCGCCAAAGCCGATATCGGTGGAATCGCCGGGCGCGGTGAAGGCAATGCGCCCTGTGCCGACAAAGCCGCCGTCCCGCAGAATGTTGACCGTGCCCGGAAGCAGCGGCGCATCTTCTGAATTGATGATGCGCGCCTGGAGATACGCGGTCTCGTCGAGCGCCGGCGCCGCCCGCGCCAGCAAATCCGGATTCAGCTTGACCGCGGAAATACGAAACGTCTTATGCGAGCCGTCGGCGGGCACATCAATCCGCCCCGGAATGAGAAATGAGGCTTGAAACGCGCCCGCCTCGGCATCCGCCTGCTGTTCCTCCGCCTGCCGCATTTGCGGCCGCGACGGCAGGCTTTCGTCGCGTTTGCGCGACTCATCGGCCGCCTTGTCGTTCATGATAGAGGGCGCGGAGGCCGGCGCCGGCGCGTCCCGCCGGATCAGCCCGCCCTGAGCCGCGGCATGCGGCTCATAAAACGCCAGCCTCTGCGTCAGCACGTCCGGCGCCTGCGTGCCGCGCCGCGCCCGCACCGTGGATACGCTTAGCGTCACGCCGCTCCAATCCTCGCCGGTGCGCTGGGTCACGTCGGCGCGGCGCACCAGTTCCAGCGCCGCTTTGCCTCCCGCCGCGCTGGTGTCGAGCCGCGCATCGTAAAGCGGCTGCCACCCGGCCCCCGCAATGCGGTAGGTCAGCGCGAGCCGGCCTTTTTGCGCCGCGTCGGCATCAACAGCGACAATCACATCGCGCGCCGCGCCGCTCTGCGGCAGCGGCCTTTGGCGCGCCTGCTCCAGCCCGCGGATTTCCTCGTCGGTGTCCCGCGCCTTGGCGCGCACAATCCGCAAATCCTCGCCGGCTTTCGCCAGCCCCTGCCCGACCGCATCCCAAGCGGCGGACCATTGACCTATGTCGGCGGGTTTGCCCTCGGGAGAGAGCTTCTCCGGCCCTGACTGCGAAAACCGCGTCATCATCGCCTTCTTCGCCTCCAGCGCCTCCAGCTGCGCCTGAATGCCCTCGCGGTCCCCGCGCAGGCTCTTCAATTTCGCCTCAATCGCGGTATCCACGGGGCGCGCCTGCGCGGGCGCCGCGCGGGTTTCCACCGCGCCAATCAGCAGTCTCCCGGTCCCCGCGCCTTCAACGCGCAGAGAAGCGGGATCAATGCCTATCGGCAGGCCCTTGAACACAAGGGTCGTGGCGCCCGCCGGCAAATCAATCTCAAGCGAGCGCGTCACAGCGGCCGCATCCGGGTAGACAGTCACCGCGTCGATTTTCGACTTCGCTTCGATTTCCGCGCCAAGCGCCGGAAAGGCCGCGACAAGCGCCAGCAAAGAAACGGCGGCGGCGGGCTGGGGCATGAAGCAGAGCATGGAATCCTCCTTAAATCGTGATCGACCGCCGGCATATCGGCCGGAGATTGGGGTGATTTAACGGCGAAGCTGAAGCAGGTTGAGGCCATGCAGGGCGGCTATGCGAATATAGCCGGTATACCCTGGGCCTGCCAGGCGGTATGAGAATCCATGCTCCCGCCTATGTCCCCGCGCGCGCTGGCGCGGCGCGCCTTCGCCAATCCATGGCTCTTGCTGTCGATGACCTGCCTGTTCTGGGGCGGCAACGTCGTGGCCGCGCGCTCCGCCATCGGCGAAATATCCCCGCTGGCGCTGGTCACCGGGCGCTGGGCGATTCCCTGCGTCATTTTGGGTTTCACCGCCCGCCGCGTCTTCATGGCGGATTTGCCGGTGCTGAGGCCGCATTGGCCGCGCATCGCCTTCATGGGCCTCATCGGCTTCACCAGCTACAACACGCTCTATTACGTTTCCGCGCATTACACCGAGGGCGTCAATCTCTCCATCCTTCAGGGCGTCACGCCGGTCTATGTGTTCCTCGGCGCGTGGCTGCTGTGGCGCACGCCCATCGGCCCGTGGCAGGCCATCGGATGCCTGGTGACGCTGCTGGGCATCGCGGTCATCGGGTCAAAAGGCGACCTGACATCGCTGGCGGCGCTGACCTTCAACCGCGGCGATCTCGGCATTCTCCTCGCCTCGGTGTTCTATGCGATCTATTCGCTGGCCCTGCCGGGCCGCCCGAAAGCTTCGCCGTTCGGCTTTTTCTTCGCCCTCGCCATCGCGGCATTTCTCTCCTCGCTGCCGCTGTTCGTCTTCGAATATGCCGCCGGAGCGATGTTCGCCCCCTCCTTCAAGGGCTGGATGGTGCTGCTCTATGTGGCGCTGTTTCCCACCCTGCTGGCGCAGGTGTTTTTCATCCGCGGCGTCGAGCTGATCGGCCCCGGGCGCGCCACTTTGTTCTACAACATGACGCCGGCGCTCGGTGCTTTGCTGGCCACCGTCTTCCTCGGCGAGCCTCTTTCGCTCTATCATATCGCGGCGCTGGCCCTTGTTATCGGCGGCGTCACCCTCGCGGAAAGACTGGGCCGCAAATGAAGCCGCCCCGCGCGCCGCTCTCCTCCCTCAGCGCGCCCGCGCCGTGGCTGCTGCTGTCGCTGACCATTCTCGCCTGGAGCGGCAATGTTGTGGCCATCAAACTGGGCGCGGGAGAAATCTCCTTCATGGCGCTGATCTGCCTGCGCTGGCTGATCGTCTGCGCGCTGGTGCTGGCCTGGGCCGGCAGGGACGCGATCAGCGCCCTGAAAGAACTGCGCCCGCATTGGCGCTACATGCTCGCGATGGGCGCGCTCGGATACACCGGCTCCAATTTCTTCCTGTTCGAGGGCGCGCGCTTCACCAGCGGCATCAATGTCGCGATCATCCCCGGCGTGATGCCCGTGCTCGTCGTCATCGGCGCGCGTTTTTTCTACGGCACGCGCATTTCAGCCATGCGCGCGCTCGGCGTCGCCGTGACGGTGCTGGGGATTCTCATCATCGCCACGCGCGGCGATCTCTCCACAATCAGCCGGCTCGATTTCAATCGTGGCGATATAATGGAACTGATCGGATCCTTCGTCTACGCGGGCTTCACCCTGGCTTTGCGCAGCCGCCCGCCGGTTTCAGCTTTCGTATTGTTCATCGGCATGGCGCTCGCCGCTTTCGTGTCGTCGATACCGCTGTTCGCCGGAGAGATCGCGCTCGGCGGCTTCATCATGCCGGGCTGGCGGGGGCTGCTCGTGCTTTTCTACGTGGCGGTTTTCACATCGCTCATCGGCCATATCTTCTGGATCAGGACCGTCTCGATCATCGGCCCCAGCCGCGCCGGCGTGTTTCAAAATCTTGTGCCGGTTGTCGGCGCGGCGCTCGCGGTGACGCTGCTCCGCGAGCGCTTTGAATGGTTTCACGCGCTGTCGCTGGCGCTGGTGCTGGGCGGAATTTTTATCTCGGAACGCTTGTCGAGGTAGATATCCCGGTCAGAATATCAGAGCCTTGGCCTGCTTCACCCCCGCCAGCGCCTGCACTTTATGCAGCGCGGCGTCGGGCACCGGGCCATCGACCTCGACCAGCGCGATCGCGGAGCCGCCGGCCCGGTCGCGCCCCAGCGCAAAGGTCGCGATATTGACCCCGGCATCGCCCAGAAGGCCGGCGAAACGCCCGATAAATCCCGGCTTGTCCTCGTTGGTGACATAGATCATCGACGGCGCGAATTCCGCATCGACCTTGATGCCCTTGATCGAGAGGATGCGCGGCTTTCCGTCGTGGAACACGGTGCCGGCGACGGATCGCTCCTGGGTCTCCGTTGTCACCGTCAGCGTGATCAGCGATTCATAATCGCCCTGCGCGGCGCGCGTCACTTCATCGATGACGATGCCGCGGTCTTTCGCCACGACGGGCGCGGACACCACATTCACGTCGCTCAGCATCGGCCGCAACAGGCCGGCGATGGCGGACGAGGTCAGCGCTTTCGTCTTGAGGTCGGCGACCGCGCCTTCATAAGTGATCGTCACCTTGCGGATGCCGGTTTCGGTCAGCTGCCCCGCGAACGAGCCGAGCTTCTCCGCCAGCGCGATGAACGGCTTCAGCTTCGGCGCTTCCTCGGCGGTGATCGAGGGGAAGTTGATGGCGTTCGAAATAGCGCCCCGGACGAGATAATCCGACATCTGCTCGGCGACCTGGAGCGCGACATTCTCCTGCGCCTCGGTTGTCGAGGCCCCCAGATGCGGCGTGCACACGACATGCGGATGGCCGAACAGGACGTTCGTCACCGCCGGCTCCTCCGCGAACACGTCAAACCCGCCGCCGCCCACATGGCCCGAATCCAGCGCCGCGCGCATCGCGGCCTCGTCAACAAGCTCGCCGCGCGCGCAATTGATGATGCGCACGCCCTTGCGCGTTTTGGCGATGTTTTCGGCGCCCATGATGCCGCGCGTCTGCGGCGTCAGCGGCGTGTGCAGAGTGATGAAATCAGCGCGCTTGAGAAGATCGTCAAGCTCGACTTTCTCGACGCCCAGCGCCATGGCGCGCTCAGGGCTGAGATAGGGGTCGAACGCGATGACGCGCATCCGCAGGCCGACAGCCCGGTCCGCCACGATGGAGCCGATGTTGCCGCAGCCGATGATTCCCAGCGTCTTGGCGGTGATCTCAACGCCCATGAAGCGGTTCTTCTCCCACTTGCCGGCCTGCGTGGAGACATCCGCCGCCGGGATTTCGCGGGCCACGGCGAACATCATGGCGATGGCATGCTCCGCCGTCGTGATCGAATTGCCGAACGGCGTGTTCATGACGATGATGCCGCGCCCGGTGGCGGCGGGAATATCAACGTTATCGACGCCGATGCCGGCGCGGCCGATGACTTTCAGCTTCGTCGCGCGCTCCAGCAGCTTGGCTGTCACCTTCGTGTTGGAGCGGATGGCGAGACCGTCATAATTGCCGATGATTTCGGCGAGCTTCTCTTTGTCTTTGCCAAGGTTCGGCTGGAAATCCGTCTCGACGCCGCGGTCTTTAAAAATTTGAACGGCGGCGGGGGAAAGGGCATCGGAGATGAGCACGCGGGGAGCCATGGGGAGATCCTTTTTCACCCTCCGACCTGTCGCGGTCAGAGGATTGGGTTGATCGAAATCAGGCGGACGAAAACTTTTTTCATGAAGGGCGCGGGAAAACCGCGCGTCAATCGAAGCCTCGGTGTTTGGGGTTCCCTCCCCTTCAGGGGAGGGACAGGCGCGGCACACGCCGTCCGTCACGCTTGCGCGTGACACCTTCCCCCGGAGGGGAAGGAGGGCGCGCCGCCTATGCTTTCGAAAGCCCGGCTTTCGCCTCCGCAAAGGCCCAGTCGAGCCATTGCGTCAGCGCGGCAACATCGCTCTTCTCAACCGTCGCGCCGCACCACACGCGCAGGCCCGCCGGCGCATCGCGGTAGCCGTCGATATCGTAAGCGATTTTTTCTTTCTCCAGCATCGCGGGAATCTGCTTGACGAAGGCCGCCTGCGCTTCAGCGGGCAGCGCCGTGACGGCCGGATCGATGATTTTCAGGCATACGCTCGTGTTGGAGCGGATGGCTTCTGTTTTCGCCAGAAAATCCACCCACGGCGTTTTGGCGGCCCAGTCGGCAAACACTTTGAGATTGCTGTCGGCGCGCGCGATCAGGCCCTCAAGCCCGCCGATGGATTTCGCCCAGTGCAGCGCATCGAGATAGTCCTCGACGCAGAGCATGGAGGGTGTGTTGATCGTCTCGCCTTCAAAGATGCCCTTGATCAGCTTGCCGTTGTTGGTGAGGCGAAAAATCTTCGGCATCGGCCATGGCGGCGCATAGGTCTCAAGCCGCTCAACCGCGCGCGGGGAGAGGATCAGCATCCCGTGCGCCGCCTCGCCGCCGAGCACTTTCTGCCAGGAATAAGTGACAACGTCGAGTTTCGCCCAATCCAGTCTTTGCGCGAAGGCGGCGGATGTCGCGTCGCAAATCGTCAAGCCTTTGCGGTCCGCCGGAATCCATTCGCCATTCGGCACTTTCACGCCCGAAGTCGTGCCGTTCCAGGTGAACACCACATCGTTGTCGAAATTGACGCCGCCAAGGTCCGGCAGTTCGCCGTAGGCTGATTTGATGACGCGCGCGTCTTTCAATTTGAGCTGCTTGATGGCGTCGGTGACCCAGCCCTCGCCAAAGCTCTCCCACGCCATCATATCGACGCCGCGCGCGCCGAGCAGCGACCACATCGCCATTTCAACCGCGCCCGTATCCGAGCCCGGGACGATGCCAATGAGATAATCAGCGGGCACGCCGAGCACTTCCCGCGTCAGATCAATCGCGAGTTTCAGCTTTGCCTTGCCGGCTTTGGCGCGGTGCGAGCGGCCGAGCGGCGCGCCTTGCAGGTTTTGGAGGGAATATCCGGGGCGCTTGGCGCAGGGGCCGGATGAAAAATTCGGGTTGTCGGGCCGAACGCCCGGATGCGTGTTCGTCATAATGTTCCATCCTCTCAGATGGCAGCCTCTCGTTGGGGAGAGGTGGCCCGGGAGGGTGGATATTCGCAAGCGGCCTTGCCGTCAAGCTCGGCGCGCCCAAAAAAAACGGCGGGACAAAAGCCCCGCCGCGTTTGGAAATCCCGCTGCCGGATTAGTCGACGGTGTAGCGGAACCCAAGGCGCACTTCCTGCGAGGTGAGCTTGCTGGTCTTCGTCAGGCCGGTGACCGGGCTCGGCAGGCTCGTGAACGATCCGGCGCTCAGATAGCGGTATCCCACATCGAGTTTGAGATTTTCGGTGACGTTGAACGCAAAGCCGCCCATCAGCGCCCAGGAGAGATTAGCGACGGATTTGTTGACAACGCGGCTCCAGACCTGTTTGGCGAATGAAACGGTCGGCTGCGGCGTGATCGGATTGCCGAACAGGTCGATCCACAGATGCGGGTACGTGCCGGTCGGCGTCAGATCGGCGGCGTAGATCGATCCGTCGGAAGTCTTGAGATAATCGAGCGTCGTCCGCGCGCGGATGCTGGAAACGCCGGCGCCCGCGCCGATATAGGGCGTGATCCCCGCCCACGTTCCCAGATCAAAATATCCGTTTAGCATCACGTCCGAGCGTGACAGCAGCGAGGTTTGTTTCGGCGTGCAGGTCTCCTTGCTCGAATCCCAGAGGTAGCCGAGTTGGAACGCCGGCGTTCCCTGTGATGTCAGTCCGGTGAGCGCGTAAGGGCATGTCACGAGAGCGCCGTTGAGCGTCTGCGCATTGGCTCTGTGCCAGCCAGCCGACATATCCATGCGGAACCAGCGGTTGACGTTGTAGCCGACGCCGAGCTCAAGACCGGCGCCGGCGCGCCGCAGCGCGGCCGCGACATCCGTGCTCAATTGCGGTGAATTGTCCTTCGAGGCGGCGATGCTGCCGCGCAAATACCAGCCTGTGCCGTGTTCAAACTGCGGCTGCGCCAGCTGCGGCGCCGGGTCCATCATGCCGCCCGCCATATCGGCTGCCAAAGCGCCGCCGCTGATCGGCAAAGCAAGCGCGGCGGCGATGGCCAGAACCTTGTGCAGTCTCATAAAATTTTCCTTCCGTCCCGGCGCCTGCGGTTTCGTCCTGAAACAAATCTGGCACGCATTGTTTAAGCAGCGCTTAACCATGATTTGATTTTTCCAAGGGGCGGCGGATTTTTTAAACATTGCCGCCCAGCGCAAAGAAAAACGGCGCGGACCAAGGCCCGCGCCGTTTTGTTCCGCAAGTGGGATTCAGTTCAGTATTTGCGCACCAACGGGGGCGCCGCGAGGACCGGGCCCTGCGCATACTGCCCTGAGTAAGCGCCGCCCTGAACGTACTGGCCGGAAGGCTGGGGCGCCGCGGCATAGCCGCCCGAAACCGCCGGACCCGACGAATAACGGCCGCTTCCCGCAGCGGAATAGGAGCCCGAGCCGGAGAAGCCCGTGTCGATCAGCCAGCGCATGCCGATGTGAACATCATGCGAGGAAACCTTGAATTTCTGCTGTTCGAAAGGGCAGTTTGCGACGGGCTGGCAGGTGATGATGCCGCCGTTCGCGGTGCCCATGTTGAGATAGCGGTAGCCCATTTCCAGCTTGAGCCGCTCATTGACGTTCCAGCTCAGGCCGGTCATCAGCGCGAAGGCCGGCGCCGTCGAAGTCTTCGAGGCCGCGAAACCGAATCCGCTGCCGCCGGAATCAACCCGGAAGGTCGTCGGCGTCAGCCACGTCTGGAACGGCGAGACGCCGCCGCTGTCGTGCATGCCCGAAACATTGTGCATGGCGACGCCGACGCCGGCGCCGATATAAGGCGTCAGGCCGTTCCACGTGCCCAAGTCAAAATAGCCGCTCACCAAAAGCGCGGAGGAGCGGATGTTGGCGCCGTAATGATCGTAGCCCCGGTCCGCCGTCTTGCCGCTGCCGGCCGGCCCGGCCTGCGTGGACGAGAAGAAGAAGCCCTGGTTGTAGCTCTCCGTCGCCGAATAGGCCGAGCTTGTGCGAAGAATGCCCATGATGTCGGCGCGAAACCAGTTATTGAACTGATAGCCGACGCCGATATCGACAAAGCCGGTCGATCCGAACGAGCTAGCATCGAAGCGCGCGTCCGGCACCACCGCGCCGACCCCAGTAAATCGCGAGGAAACCGTGGAGGCGTTGATGCTGACACCGGCATCGCCGCGGATATACCAGCCTGACCATTCGGGCTCGACGGTCCCGCGCAGCATCGGCGGCTCCATCATGGGCGCGCGGGGCATCGGGGCCATATCGGCGGAATAAGCGAGTTGCGGCGCGAACGCGCAGGCGCCGGCCAAAAAGAGGGCTTGGAGTTTGCCCATGGAATTTCCCTTCGTTATGCCCGGCGCGAAACAGCGCACGCGTGAACCACGATGGGAAAATGCCTGAAATCTCTTAATGAGCGCTTAACCCTAACACTTAACGTTAATGGGAAGCGGCCGATTTCGGGTTTTTCGCGTTGGCCCGGCCTGGAAATACCCTGCAATGTCAGGGTTTCGGCACGACCTCGATGGTCAGATGCGACAGCGAGCGGAAGCGCGACAACCTCTCCCTATAGAAGCCCGCGCCGCGGGCCTGCGCTGTCACGACCGACAAAATCGCCCCTAGATGGCCCGGCCCGAGCCGCCAGAGATGCAAATCCGCGATCTCATCCCCCTCCGCCTCGATGGTATCGCGCAGCTTTTTCGCCATTTGCCTGTCCGGGTTCATGTCCAGCAAAATGGCGCCGGTGTCGCGAATCAGGGTCCACGCCCAGTTTGCGATAACGACGGCCCCGACCAATCCCGCCAGCGGGTCCATCCACAGCCAGCCGAAAGCGCGTGCCAGCATCAGACCGGCGATGACGAGCACCGACACGGCGGCATCGGCGATCACGTGAACCAGCGCCGCCCGCATATTATTGTCACTGTGGGCGCCGGCGCCGGCGTGCTCGTGCTCTTCAAAGAGCAGCGGATAATCCCGCCCGCCGAGCGCAACCTTTGCCGTGAAAGCATGCGGCTCGGGAATTTCCTCGTCGGACTCGAGATAGCCGCCCATGTCGCGCATGGCAAACATCTGCCGCGCTCCGTCCCCGCGCAGGGTCTCGACGAAAACGCCCGCCGCGGCGGGTAAAAGCCCGGATTCCAAGCGCAGGCGGAAGCGCGGGGGAACGCCCTCCTCAAATATTTCGAGGACAGCGGTCCCGTCGGCCGTCGCAAAGGGCTTGGCCTCATCATGTGCCGGCCCGCCGTGCCCGTGACTGTGTCCGTGATGATGGTCCCCGCCGCTCAGCAGCCAAGCGCTGGCTATATTGACCGCCAGCCCCAGAACCGCGATGGGAATCGCCTCCGCAAAATTGATAGGGACAGGCGCAAACAGCCGGCTGATCGATTCGTAGGCGATCAGCAGGGAAATCATCGCCAATATAACAGCGCTGGTGAATCCCGCGAGATCCCCCAGCTTGCCCGTGCCGAAGGTGAAATTGGGATCGTTGGCGTGGGTCCGCGCGAAAGTATAAGCCAGCGCCGCCAGCAGCAGAGCGCCGGCATGAGTGCTCATATGCAGGCCGTCAGCCACGAGCGCGATCGAGCCTGTGAAAATTCCGCCGATAATCTCCGCCGCCATCATGGCTCCGCAGAGCCAGATCACAACCCAGGTTTTGCGCTCGCTGCGCTCATGCGTTGCGCCGAGAAAAACGTGGGTGTGGCGCCCCCCCGATGAGGCGTGGGCTGTGTCGGACATCGCGCGAACTCCAAATCGGCTGCTGGCTTACTCCGCCGCGACGCCCCGCAGACGCCCGGAGATCGAATCGCAAATATCGTCCACAACGGAATCGACGAGATTGCGGTCATCGCCCTCCGCCATCACGCGGATCACCGGCTCGGTGCCCGATGGGCGTATCACAAGCCGCCCGCCCTTGCCCAGACGCGCTTCGCCCTCGGCGACGGCTTGCACGACGGACTTGGCCGCCAGCGGGCTCGGCCCGGAGAAGCGCACGTTTTTCAAGATTTGCGGCAAAGGCTCAAACAGGTGGCAAACCTCGCTGACGGGGCGCGACTGATGCTGCACCACAGCCAGCAATTGCAGCGCCGAGACGAGGCCGTCGCCGGTCGTCGAATAATCCGAGAGGATCACGTGGCCGGACTGCTCGCCGCCGACATTGTACCCGTGCTCCCGCATATGTTCGAGCACATAGCGGTCGCCGACCTGGGTGCGCGGCATTTCCAGCCCGATGGAGGCGAGATAGCGCTCCAGCCCGAGATTGGACATGACAGTCGTCACCACGCCGGGCTTCGACAGCCGGCCATCCTCTTTCCAGCTCTGGGCGATGACCGCCATCAGCTGGTCCCCGTCAATCAATTGACCGCGCTCGTCAACAACCAGCACCCTGTCCGCGTCGCCGTCGAGGGCGATGCCGATGTCGGCGCGCATTTCCCGCACTTTGTGAATGAGCTTTTCCGGCGAGGTGGAGCCGACCTCGTGATTGATGTTGAAGCCATTGGGCTCATCGCCGATGGTGAAGACCTCCGCGCCCAGCTCCCACAAGGCCTCCGGCGCGGTTTTGTAAGCCGCGCCGTTGGCGCAATCGAGCACAATGCGCAGGCCGTCCAGCGAGAGATTTCGAGGCAGTGTGCGCTTGGCGAATTCGATATAGCGCGCATGCACGCTCTCAACCCGTTTGGCGCGGCCGAGATCCCTCGGCTTCGACAGGCGCGGCGACAGATCGGAATCCAGCAGCGCCTCAATCTCCGCCTCAACCTCGTCGGACAATTTATGCGCATCGGGCCCGAACAGCTTGATCCCGTTATCCTCAAACGTGTTGTGCGAGGCCGAGATCATCACGCCGAGATCGGCGCGCATCGAGCGGGTCAGCATGGCGACAGCCGGCGTCGGAATGGGTCCCAGCAGCAGCACATCCATGCCGACAGAGGTGAATCCCGCGACCATCGCATATTCGATCATATAGCCCGAGAGGCGGGTGTCCTTGCCGATGACGACGCGGTGCCGGTGGTCGCCGCGCTGAAACGCGAGGCCCGCCGCCTGGCCGACCTTCATCGCGAGCTCCGGGGTGATGAACCCGTTGGCCTTGCCGCGCATCCCGTCGGTGCCGAAGTATTTTTTGGCCATCAAAGAAATATCCCTCGGTCGCATCGGGCTGGCCACGCCGGCCGCGGGGCTGGCGACTCGAACAGCATTCTATACGAATGCCCGCGCGATTGTTTCACAAATGATAAAACTGTTTAATATCAAAGGCGCGCGCCTCTGCCGGCCTGTGGAGCGGATGCTGGAAATACTGCCGGGTCAAGGACGCGGGCCGGGTCCAAAACGCCGGAACCCCGCAAAGCATTTAGCTTGCGGGGTCCCTGAACTGAAACCTTAACGCCGTCACGCCTGCGGCTGCGGCTCCAGCCCGCCGGCGGCCTCCGGCCCTTGATTGGGGCGGTTGCGCCCCGTGCCCGCGCTGGGCACAGCGCCTGTGGGCTTCTGCGGGGGCTCGTCGATATCGCGCACCGGCTGCCTGCCCTCGTTGACAAGCGCCAGAATTTCCTCCCCCGAAAGCGTTTCGAACTCAATCAGTCCCTTCGCCAGAACTTCCAGCTGGGCGCGCTTTTCAGTCAGAATCCGCCGCGCGTCGTCGTGTCCCTGCTGAACAAGGCGGCGCACTTCCGAATCGATCGTCTCAGCCGTGGCTTCCGAGATATTCTGCTGGCGGCCCATCGAATAGCCCAGAAACACCTCTTCCTGGTTCTCGCCATACATGACCGTGCCCAGCTTTTCCGAAAAGCCGAGGCGCGTCACCATGGCGCGGGCGATTTTCGTCACCTGCTGAATGTCGCTGGCGGCTCCCGAGGTCACTTTGTCCTTGCCGAACACAAGCTCCTCGGCGACGCGTCCGCCCATCGACATCGCCAGCATCGAGGTCAGTTGTTCGAAGCTCTGCGAAATCTGGTCACGCTCGGGCAGGGACTGAACCATGCCGAGCGCGCGTCCGCGCGGAATGATGGTGGCCTTGTGGATAGGCACGCTCGCGGGCATGTTGATCGACACCAGCGCATGGCCGGCCTCGTGGTAGGCGGTGAGGGCCTTCTCCTCATCCGTCATCATCAGCGTGCGGCGCTCCGCGCCCATCAAAATCTTGTCGCGCGAATCCTCAAACTCCAAACGCGTGACAACGCGCTTTCCGCGGCGCGCCGCAAGCAGAGCCGATTCGTTGACAAGGTTCATCAGATCGGCGCCCGAAAACCCCGGCGTGCCGCGCGCCACAACTTTGAGATCAACATCCGGCGCCAGCGGCACCTTGCGCACATGCACTTTCAAAATCTTCTCGCGCCCGATGAAATCGGGATTGGAGATCACCACCTGCCGGTCAAAACGGCCCGGGCGGAGCAGCGCGGGATCGAGCACATCGGGGCGGTTGGTCGCGGCGATGATGATAATGCCTTCGTTCTGCTCGAAACCGTCCATCTCCACCAGCAGCTGGTTGAGCGTCTGCTCCCGCTCGTCATTGCCGCCGCCGAGCCCGGCGCCGCGATGGCGGCCGACCGCGTCAATCTCGTCAATGAAGATGATGCAGGGCGAGTTTTTCTTCGCCTGTTCGAACATGTCGCGCACCCGGCTCGCGCCGACGCCGACGAACATTTCAACGAAGTCGGAGCCTGAAATCGTGAAGAACGGCACATTGGCCTCGCCCGCGACAGCGCGCGCCGTCAGCGTCTTGCCGGTGCCGGGAGGGCCGACGAGCAGCACGCCGCGGGGAATCCTTCCGCCGAGCCGCTGAAACTTTTGCGGATCACGCAGAAACTCGACGATCTCCTGAAGGTCTTCCTTGGCCTCATCGACGCCGGCGACATCTTCGAACGTCACGCGCCCGTGCGCCTCGGTCAGCAGCTTGGCTTTTGATTTGCCAAAACCCATCGCCTTGCCGCCGGCGCCCTGCATCTGCCGGGACAGGAAAATCCACACGCCGAGAAACAGCAGGATCGGCAGCCCGTTGACGAGCAGCGACACCAGCCACGAATTGCCGTCTGACGGCGGGCGGGCGGTGATCGAGACGTTCTTGGCCTGCAGCCTGTCAACAAGGTTCGGCGCGTTCGGCGAGTAAGTGTAGAACGTGCGCCCGTCGGAATAATGGCCGTTGATATCGTGGCCCGAAAGCGTGACCTCGCGCACCTTCCCCTGATCCACATCGCTCAGCATCTGGCTGAAGGTGATTTCAGAGGTTTGCGCCCTTTGCCCGGGATTCTGGAACAGCATGACCAGCGCGACCACCAGCAGGAAGATGATCACCCAGAGCGCGAAATTTCGGAAATTCGGTGTCATTGGCTACCTTGGCTGTGCCGCGCGCCCCGCACGGGCCTGACCGGTGCGGCTGCACCGTTTGGGCTATGCGCTCCGAACGTTAATTTAGGCGTCATGATCCCCCTTGCCAAGGGAAGGAAGCCAGGTTTCTGAAGCGGAATCCGAAATATTGACATTAACGTGAACGCCGGCAGCGCGATTGGCCGCCTTTCGGGGGAGTTCCGCCCGAATGGACAGCGCCCCCGCGCCATCAAGCCGCACCAGCGCGCCGCCCAAAGTGCCAGTTACTGGCGTCCCCGCGCGCAAGGCCGCCGCCAGCCTTTCCGCCAGCGCCTCGGCCCGGTCAAGGCGGGGCCTGCGCATGGCCGGTGCGAGCCGCCGGGTCTGTTCCAGCAGTATCCGCAGCAGCCATTCCGCCGGCGCGTCGCGCATAGAGCCAAGCCTCACTTGGAAAACCCCCTCCCCCGCCACAGCCGCCAGCGACGCCAGCATCCGCCGGGCCAAAAAATCCATCCCCGCCTCGTTGCGCGCGGCCCGCGCCCCCAGCCGCAGGAACTGCTCCCGCCCAAGCCCCTCCGCCGCCAGCAAACCCGACAGCCGCCGCAGCCCCGTGCGCGCAAACCTTGGATCCGCGTTGGAGGGATCATTGGAATAATCCAGCCCGGCGCCGGCGCAGACCGCAAGCAGCTCTTCCTTGGTCAGCCCCAAAAGCGGCCGCCCGTGGATCAGCCCGTTACGCGTCGAAATCGCCGCCATGCCCGCCAGACCGGCAATGCCGCTGCCCCGCACCATTCGAAAAAGGATGGTCTCCGCCTGGTCATCGGCGTGATGGGCGGTGAGCAGGACGTCCGCTCCGATCACGCCTGCGCAGGCATCCAACAGCGCGTATCTGGCGTCCCGGGCGCGCTCTTGAATGCGGGTCGAGGGTTTCGGCCCGCTCCATTTCAACAGATGATGCGGCACGCCCACCGCGGCGGCGGCCCGCCCGGCCGCCCGCGCCTCCTCCGCCGACGCCGCCCGCATCCCGTGATCGACGGTCGCCGCCTCAAGCCTCGGCCGGCCGGGTTCGCCGGCCCAGCGCGCGGCCAGCCAAAGCAGCGCCATCGAATCCGGCCCGCCGGACAGGGCGATCAAAATGGCGTTCGCCCCCGTGAACGGCGCGAAAAGCTCCTCTGCGCCGGTCACAGCCGCGCCGTTAGCATTGCGCGCGCTGGCTTTCGCGCTCGGCGCTGGCGCGCACGGAGGCGTTGGCATTGGGATACTTGCGCCCGACTTCGCCATAGGCCGCGCAGGCCTGCTCTTTGACGCCGAGTTTTTCCAGCGACAGGCCAAGGCGCACCAGCGCCTCGGGGGCGCGCGTCCATTTTGAATAATCCGTCGTAACTTTCAGGAATTGCTCGGCCGCCTCGCGCGCCCGCTGGCGCCGAAAATAACTCTCGCCCAGATTGAATGTCGCGCTCGCGACCAGTGCGTTTTTCGGGTATTTTTGCAAAAACGCCCGAAATCCGGTCTCTGCCGCCTCAAATTGCCCGGCGCGCAGAGCGCCCGCCGCGCGGTCAAAATCCTCCCGCGGCGTCGGCTGGAGTCCGCCCGGGGCGGGCAGGCCCTGCGGCAGCGCCGCCTGCGCCGGCGCGGCGGAATTGGGTAGCCCGCCAGGTGCGGCGGGCGGGGATATCTGCGGATTGCGGCGCATCAAATCCACGGGCGCGTGGATATCCGCCGGCTCCTCCTCGATCAGCGCGCCATTCTGAATCGGCGCCGAAGGGCCGCGCGGGAGCGGCTGCGGCGTTCCGAGCGGGCGTGGAGCCCCCGGAGCGCCCGGGTTGGCGTCGGGATCGAAAGCATCGCCCCGGCGCGAAAGCCGCGTCGGCGGGGCCTGCGACAATGGGGTGGATTCCGCTGAAGGGTAGGCGGCAGGCGCCTCGCTCTCCGTGCGTCGTCCCGGCGGCGGCGTCTGCGGCCGCGCGCCCGGCGCGGCGCGGCCGCCGTTTTCCTGCAGGCGGAATTCCACATCCTGCTGAAATTTACGCAACTGCTCTTCCAGCTTGCGGTTGGCGAACTGCATTTGCTCGATTTGGCCGGTGAGGTTGCGGACCTGGTTTTCCAGACGGTCGATGCGCAGCATCAGCCCCCCCGGGTCTGTCCCCTGCGCCGGCTCGGCGCGTTCGCTATCGCGCAGATCGGCGGGAGGGCGAAATTGCGCTTGCGCCAAAGCGGTTGATGCAAATGCGGCGGCCACGGCCAAGGCCGCGAGAAGTCGAGGGCGAAACATGCGCGAATCCGTTCATCAGCGGGAGGTTTTGCCTATCATAGGCCGCGACTTCGGCCAAAATTAGGTACAAACCGCAGCCGCTAACCCCGGCGGAACTCCTGAGACTTGCCAGCTAGGGCGGAAGCTTTCGCCTTCACAACAGAACGAAATTACCCGCCGCCAATGCGCGCAATGCCGCTATCGCCGTCATTTCGCAGCCATTTGACCTTGCCGGAACCGGCGCGCGTCAAATCAAAGCACATGGGTTTGCCGCCGTACCAGGTTTTGAATTGCTGGCACAGCTTTGCGCCATCAATCCACCAGCGGCCGGAATCCTTGGGGCTGGCGACTTTACCGAGGCCCAGCGCTTCGCCATTGCCGTCAACAACGCCGCCGCGCCGATAATTCAGCGGAAACTCGCCGCCCAGCGGGACCGACAGATAAATCGTGCGGCCGATGATCTCGCGCTGAATATCCTCGCCGGAGTAAACCTCCGCCGCAAACGCCGGCGCGGCGCAGCCCAGCACGAGACCAACCGCGAACATGGGAATTTTGAAGGACATATATTTTTTCATAAACTAACAACGCGCGCCGCCGCGCTTGCGGATCACCAACCGGCCCGTTTTTTCTCAGCAGCAGCGCTGAAGCCGGCAGCGAAAGGCCGGCGTCCTCCCGGGCGCCGGCTCTCCGAAGCCGGGATCATTGCGTTATGCGAAATCCGCTCTCTTAAGAATTTCCGCCGCCGAGCACGGTGACGGCGCGGCGGTTTTGCGACCAGCAGGAAATATCGTTGCACACGGCGACGGGACGCTCCTTGCCGTAACTGATGGTTTTCATGCGCGAGGCGGCTATGCCTTTGGCGGCCAGATAGTTTTTGGTCACTTCCGAGCGGCGGGCGCCCAGCGCGAAATTGTATTCGCGGGTGCCGCGCTCGTCGGCGTGCCCCTCAACCGTGAAAGTGTAGCGCGAATATTGCTGGAGCCAGCGCGCCTGTTTCTCCAGCGTCGCCTGCGCGGTCGAACTCAGCTCCGTCGAATCCGATTCGAAAAACACCCGGTCGCCGATATTGACGACAAAATCCTGGGCGCTGCCGGGCGCGGCGACGCCCGAGCCGACGCCGCCGGCAAGATTGCCCGCGCCATTGGCATCCTCGGGTGTCTTGGAACAGGCGGCCATCGATACCGCGGCGGTGAAGGCGAGCGCGAGTTTCAGCGCGCGTCCGCGTGAGACAAAAAACATCCGTTGGTTCCTCTGAGAAGCCGTTTTCATAGCGGGACCATGCCGCCCCGTTGGTTAAGCGAAGGTTCCATCAACCTTGATATGCGGTTGATTCGAACCGTTGCATTTAAGCAATTCGGGGCGTGGTTAAGCCCGCATTAACGGCGGGAGCGCGGCGGAAACGCGGCCATTGCGGCGCCGCCGCGTGACGTCAATTCAGAATATTCACCAGCCCGATGCGGTTGACGCCGCTTTCCGCGATCACGAGGCCCCTGCCGTCGGCGGTCGGCATCATATTGCGCACCACGCCGCCGCCGGTTGGAATTTCCCAGCTTTGGAAAACCTCGCTTTTCGGGTCAAAGCGCACCAGCAGGTTCGGCTTGGCGTTGCCCTCAACGTACCAGACGATGTCCTTAAGCACGGTGATCCCGTAAGGCTGCGTCCTCGGCCCGCTGGGCGAGGGCCATTCGCGCGCTTTGCCGGTCTTGGGATCAAAACTGCCAAGATAGCCGCGCGAATAATCGGTGTACCAAAGCACATCGTCCGAGGTGATCGCGAGGCGCCGCGGGCGCGTGTCGGCGTTCGGCAACTGGTATTCGGTGAGCTGCATGGTCACGGGATCGAGGCTGGCGAGGCGCGGCCCGCCGAACTCCTCGAAAAACACAGTGCCCTTGGAATCAAACACCATCCCATAGGGCTGCGAGCGCGCCAGCGGCATGGTGACAAGCTTGATCTCGCCGCTCTCCATGTTCATGCGGCCAACCATATTCGCCTGCTGAAGCGTGAACCAAAGGTTCTTCTCATCCTTGTCGAACAGCGGCGTGTGGGGATCGCGGGCTTTCGGATCGGGCATTTTATATTCGGTGACCTCGCCCGTTTTAGGATCGACCTTGCCCAGATGCGCGCCCCAGTTGCCGGCGTACCAAATGTTGCCGAACTTATCGTTGACGAGCCCGTGCGGGCCGGCCAGCGGCGATTTCAAGGGGAACTCCTCCATCTCGCCGGTCCGGGGATCGACGCGGCCAAGCTTGTTGGCGCTCTGGCCCGTCCACCAGATTTTACCGTCGGGAGTCGCCAGCGGATCATGCGGGCGCGAGCCCGGCGTCGGCACAACCCAGCTTTTAAACTCAACCCGCGCGGGGCCGGCGATGACAACGGCTTTCGGCTTTGGCTTTTCCGGCCAGTTGGCGATGAGATATTGCTTCACATCCTCGGCGCGGTCGGCGGGCACCTGCGCGCCGATGTTCTTCATCATTTCCAGAACCGTCTGCCAGCCCTCCGGCGTATAGCCGCCGCCGGCGGTAAAGCGCCTCCCTTCATGGCAGGAGGTGCAGAGCGTCGAGACGACGTCTTTGCCTTTGCCTTCGGGCCAGGTCTCGTGCGCGGGCTGCTGGGCGGACGCCGCGCCGGGTGCAAGCGCGAACAGAACGGCAAACGTCAGGGCGATGCGTTTCATGGCGGAGTCTCCGGGAATTTCGCCGCAAGCCTAAAGGCGTCCCCGCGCGCTTTCAAGCCGCGGCGAGCCGCGCGCCCTCCGCCATCGCCGCGAATTTGGCGAAGACCACATCGGGATCGACAGCCGCCTGGCCGACCCATGTGCCATAGCCGCAGTCGGTGCCGGCGATCACATTTTCCGCCCCGACAAGTCCGGCATAACGCAAAATGCGCTGCGCGATCAGCTCGGGATGCTCAATGAAGTTGGCTTTCGATTCGAGCACGCCGGGAATCAGCTTTTTGCCGTCAGGCAGTTTGACGCTTTCAAACAAAGCCCACTCATGCGCATGGCGCGGATTGGCGGCTTCAAAAGAAATCAGCGACGGACGCGCCGAAAACACGATGTCGATGATATCGCGCAGCGGCACGTCAAAATGGTGCGGCCCCTCGTAATTGCCCCAGCACAGGTGCATTCTAAGCCTGTCCTCCGGCAGCCCGCGCAGCGCATGGTTGAGCGCCTCGACATTCAAGGCGGCCTCGCGGCGGAATTCCGTGATATCCGCGCCGGCAAACTGGATGTGGCGGCCCATGGCGAGATCAGGACAATCGATCTGCAAAATAAAACCGGCATCGATCACGCTTTGGTATTCGTGCCGCATGGCCTCGCCGATGGCTTCCAGATATTTTTCACGGCTGGCGTAATATTCATTGCGGAAAAACAGCGCGACGACGCCCGGCGATGCGGCGCTCATAAATCCGTTTTCAGCGCCCGCCGCATCCATCGCGGCGCGAAGGTTGCGCGCATCGCGCTTCGCCGCTTCGCCGTCGCGCAGCGTCACCGGGCCGTTGCACCCCGGCGTGCGCCGCCGCGCGCGGCCGGGATCGCCGAATACTTTTTTCGCCAGCGCCGGGAAATCATCGAGATCGCGGTATTGGAATGTGTTATCCGCGCCGCCGAACCCGTTCAGCCGGTCTTTGATATAGGTGGCATAGCTCGGCTTCGACATTTCGCCGTCGTTGACGATATCGATGCCGGCGGAAACCTGCCTCGCCACAATATCCCGAACCGCCTTCGCAATGCGTTTTTCCAGCGCCGCCGCCTCGACAGGCACGCCCTCCTCTTTGGCAAACATCATCCGCACGAGATCAAGCGGGCGCGGCAGGGAGCCGGTGTGGGTGGCGGGGAAGGGTCTGAGGGGCATGGCGAAATCCGGGAATTGCGGCGGGCGGGATTGCTCTATCATAAAGCTGCCGGCGCCGCTTTGCGGGGTCAGACGGTTCTGTCGCTTGCGCCCGCCTTCAAAACGAACATCGGCCGGATCGCTTTGGCGATGCGCTTCATGAACGCCCGCCTTGATCGCCTTGCGGGTATCGGCGGAAATCTGCCGGGCAATGCCGACAGCGCTGAATGGGCGCATGAGGCCTCCGGTCTCCAAATTATCGGGAATGCTTGCCCCTCCCGCCTCTTTCCGCTAATCCTCCCCCGCAATGAGCCCCGGCGTCTTGCGCCGGGGTTTTATTTCGTTTGGGGTCTTAAACACCGCCATTCCGGCCGCGCACTGCGGCCTTGGAGATGTTTTTCTATGGCAAACGTCGTCGTGGTCGGCGCCCAGTGGGGCGATGAGGGGAAGGGCAAGATCGTCGACTGGCTGTCGGTCGAGGCCGATGTCGTCGTGCGTTTTCAGGGCGGCCATAACGCCGGCCACACGCTGGTCATCGACGGCGCGACCTACAAGCTCTCGCTGCTGCCCTCCGGCATCGTGCGCCCCGGCAAACTGTCGGTGATCGGCAACGGCGTCGTCGTGGACCCCCATCATTTCGTCAAAGAGATCGCCGCCATTGAGGCGCAGGGGGTCGCCGTCACGCCGGACAATCTGAAGCTCGCGGAAAACGCGCCGCTGATCCTCTCGCTGCACCGCGAGCTTGACGCGCACCGCGAAAGCGCGGCATCGGGGGGCACCAAAATCGGCACAACCATGCGCGGCATTGGCCCCGCTTATGAGGACAAAGCGGGCCGCCGCTCCATCCGCGTGATGGACCTCGCCGAGCCCGCCAATCTCGATGCCAAAATCGA
>JANYFM010000192.1 GCA_025362655.1 Hyphomicrobiales bacterium
CTACCTCGCCGCTGCCGCGGCCGGCGCGCCCGGAGCCCCCGGCGTGATCGGCAGAATAATCGGCATCGTCGGCCCGCCCGCGCCGGCTGGCCCGCCGCCCAGCATGAACTGCGGCATCTGGCCATTCCAGCGCATTTTAGACTGCGCGTCGATTTGCTGGACGTATTTATCGGCGCCGCCGGCGGCATCGATTCGCGCGCGGGTCGCGGCCGCATCGCCCTCGCCGCGCAGTTTCAATCCCTCGGCCTCGGCCTTGGCTTTCACCAGATTGCCCTCCGCCTCGGCGCGCGCCCGGGCGAGGTTGCCCTCCGCCTCGGCCCTCGCCTGCGCCAGTTGCGCGCGGGCCTGGCCCTCGGCGCGCACCGCCTGCGCATCGGCCTCCGCCTTGGCCTGAGTGACACGCGTCTGCGCCTCGACCATGGCGCGCTCGGCGTCCTGCTGGGCGGCGAATGTGCGGGTGCGCGCCACCGTCGCCTGATTGATCGCGTCCTTGTACTGGGGCGAGAAATCCAGCGCGTTGATCTGCACCGCCGATACCTCGATGAGCAGAATGCGCGCCAGCATCTCCGACAGCTTGCCTTTGATTTCGCCCACCACGTTTTCGCGCTGCTCGCCGGCGATCTCCGTCACCGAATGTTTCGAGAGCACCTCGCGCACCACCTCGTTCGACAGCAGGATGATGTTGGTGTGAATATCGACATTTCCGGCTTTGCCAATCTCGTAGAGAAGATGATAGGCGGCGGTTTTAGGCACGCGGTAGGTCACGCCGACGCGCAGAGTGATTTCCTGCGTGTCCCGGGTAAAGGCTTTCTTCTCCGGCAGCTCGAACGTGTCCGTGGTGATGCGGATTTGATCGGGATCATCGATGAACGGCAGCTTGACATGCAGGCCGGGCTCCAGCGGAGCGGTTTGCGGCGTCACCACACGCCCGAAGCGCTTGACGAAAGCGACATCGGTCTGCGGCACGACGAAATAAGCGCCGCTGACAAAGGCCAAAGCCGCCGCGGCGATGACGACGGGAATGATGAAGCGGCTGGTCTGCGCCGCGCTGGGCGCGGAAATCTGCGGAAGGGATGCCATGCTCTCGCCGGCCCCTCGGGCCGCCTCCATGCGCGGCGCATCAAAGGAGGCGCCGCCGCGCGCATCCTATTGCATATTGGAATTGGGTGGCAGTGCGCCAGCGCACAGGATCGGACATCCTTATTAGGTCCGTTTTTGCAGACTCGGAATAGAAACGTGGTTGTTATATGTTAAACACATGAGTTCTCATCTTCCTTCGCTTTTCGAAGCGCAAAAGTCTTTCCCGATTCGTCCCGCCTGGAAGGAGAGGGACCGCGACAGCCTTGTTCTGGTTTCTCCGCTGGATATCGACAGCGTCACGATTAACGGCCTTCAATTCCGGGCGACGGCTGTCCGGACCCGCCCCGACGAAAGTGTCACGTTCCAGTTGGAATATTTTCCAGTCCGCCGGAGCCCCAAAGGAGGGCCTCTCGCTCGGGTGGAATGGCGCCCGCTCAGACCACACAACAATAAGATGGCCGGGCCGGTGGAATATCGAAACGTCCTGCAAAAAGGCTCACATATTCATGGATTTCGACTGAATTGGGACCACAACAATAGCATCATCCACAAAGGACAGCTTCCGCTGGCTATTCCGCTCGAACCGGAGCCGTCGTACGACGAGGTGCTTGCGTTCGTGGGCAAAGCGTTTAGAAACTCCAATATAGAGTGGGCCCTGCCGCCGCCGTGGGTTGGCATGCTGTTTTGAGGCCTGATGATGCCACACACCGCAGACAAGACACTTTCGGATGTGGTCGACGCGGCCATGCGCGGGATTACGTCCATCGCGCATCGCGCCGAAGGGTCTTATGTGAAGCTGCCTCTGCTCTATCCCAGTGGCTCGGGTGTCTTGGTGCGTGTTTCCGGCGGCCCGGATAAATATTCCATAACTGATATCGGCATAGGCTACACAGAAGCGGAACTTATGGGCGCTGGACCAACTTATGTTCGGCAGGCAAAAATCGTCAGTCAGAATTCAGGGGTCCGTTTCGACGAACATTCCTTTTTTGCCGTCGAAGTCCCCCGTGACCGCATTCCCGGCGCAATTGTTACAGTTGCAAATTGCTCTTCAGAAGCTGTCGCTTTAACGGCCTTCAAAATAGCGGAAAAAGCAGCGGTCGATGCTTCTGAAGTTTTGGTTCAGCGGCTGGAATCGGCATTTGGCGCCGCCAATGTTGTTCGCCACGAAAAGATAATTGGCGCATCGAACCACGAATGGGAATTCGCGGCCGCAATCAAACGGGGCAGACGGCCAAGCCTTTTCGAGTTTGCCACCAGACATTCAAACTCAGTTGCGAACGTTTCCATGAAAATGGGCGATGTCGCGTTGTTGGAGGCCGCTCCGCGGCGAATTGTCATGGTTCATAATAAGAACGAGATGGGCACGTATCTTGGCGTGCTTGCGCGTTCAGCTGACGTGATTGAAGACAATTTGACGATTGGCCAGCTTCAAAAGTTGGCTGATGCGGCTTGACCCCTCTCCGGCCCGCCGTCGTTTTGCGCCCCGCTAAACGATAATCTTCGAATCAATCCCCGCCGGGAACACCTCATCGACGCTGGCGTGGCGGTGGGCGATGCCCTGCTGATAGGTGTAGAGCAGCAACTGCTCCCACGTCGGCCGGTTTGCCTCCACGCCGAAGGGAAACGTGTCGCCATGCATCCTGTCGCGCATCCGCCGCGCGTAGGTCGGCAGCCACGGGAGCGGATAGCGCGACACCGCCGGATCGAACAGCCGCTCAAGACTGCGGCGTTTGGATTCGTTGAAGGCGTTCAGCAGATTGCGCGCCACCCAGGGGTTGGCGTCGAGGATGTGTTTCTGGACCGCGATGATATGCATGATCGGCCAGACTTTCGTCCGGTCATAATAATGCTCCTCCATCTCAAGATAATCGGGATAGAGCCTGACGACATCCGGATGCCCCTCGAGAAAACAAGTCGGCGGCCGCGCGATGATGGCGCAGTCGATCTCGCCCGAAGCCAGCATTTCGGACAGCGATTTATCCGAAACCCGCGTCAGCTTGACACCCTCGGGCAGATTGAGCTCCACTTTTTCGACGCGGCCCGCGTCATTGGCGCCGGCCTGAAACCAATGCACATCCTGAAGCTTCACGCCGCAGTCGTTGTGCATCCAGCCGCGCATATAAACAGCGGCCGAATGCGCCCATTCCGGCGATCCCACGCGCTTGCCCTTCAGGTCCTCCACCGTTTTGATGCCGCTGTTCTTGTTGACGTAGAACGATGAAAACCGGAACAGCCGCGAGCAGATCACCGGCAGGCCGACAATATCTGGCTTGTCGCGCGTCACCTGCGCGGTGAATTTGGCGCAGGAAAGCTCCGTCACATCCCATTCGCGGTTCCAGGTGAAGCGCGCGAAGACCTCGTGATGGCCGAGGTTGAGCCATGTGTGTTCAATGCCCTCGGCATTGACGAGCCCAAAACGGAAATCGCGGAAATGATCATAGTCGGTCGTGGCGATGGTGAGTTTCAGCTTGTTCATGGAGCCCGCTTCCCAATTAAAAAAACGCTCATGCCGCCCGGCGTTCGGGGATCGGCACTCCAAACGCTTTGGCGAGGAACATGCCGCCATGCATCAGCCCGCCGCCGTCAATGCCGTGGCCGACGCCCGCCGACAGATGCCATTGCGCGGGGATGCCGCCTTCCGCCAGCTGCTGCGCCGAGCCGAACAGCGCTTCAACGGGTATCACCTCGTCGGCGCTGCCGTGCACCAGCAGGATCGGCGGCGTCTCGCCCTTGGCGTTGCGCGCTGTGGCCTCGGCCAGATGCTCGGGACCGACAAGCACGCCGGAAAAGCCGATAATGGCGGCGGGCGCGCGTTTTCGGCGCAGGCCCGCATGCAGCGCCATCATCGTGCCCTGGCTGAACCCGACCAGCGCCAGTTTGCTGTCATCGAGGCCGGCGGCGGCAAGCTCCGCGTCGAGAAACACGTCCAGCCCTGGCCGGGCCGCCACCGCGCCGATCCAGCGCTCGTCGGGATCCCGCATGGTCAGCGGAAACCACTGCCTGCCCATCGGCGAGCCCGCGCAGGGCTGCGGCGCGTTGGGCGAGACAAAGGCCGCGTCCGGCAGCAGCTTTTGCCATTGCTTGCCGATATCGATGAGGTCCTTTCCGTCGGCGCCGTAGCCGTGCAGAAAAACCACGAGTTGTTTGACGACGCCGGATTTGGCGGGCAGACGGGGGCCGGTGAGCGGGGGAGCCTGTGTGTTCATGGGGGTTTTGTGGCGGGGCGCCGGCGCGCCGTCAAGGCGCCGCCGGCAAAATCAAGCCCCGCGCTCCCGCGCGCTGTCATGCCAGCGCGACAGCAGCAGATGCGAAAGCCCGGCAAACAGCAGGAAGATCAGGATGCCCGCCGCCGAGATCAGCGCCAGCGCCGCGAACATGTGGGAATGTTGAGCCGGTATCCCGCCTCCACAATGCGGAACGCCAGCCCCGCGCCCTGCCCCGCCGAGCCCGCCGCGATTTCCGCGACTATGGCGCCGATCAGCGCGAGACCGCCGCCTATGCGCAGGCCGCCGAGAAAATACGGCAATGCCGCCGGCAGGCGAAGGTGGATAAGCTGTTTGAACCGCGAGGCCCGGTGGAGGTCAAAGAGATCGACGAGATTATGGTCCGCCGAGGCAAGGCCCAGCGCGGTGTTCGACAGGATTGGAAAAAACGCCACCAGAAACGCGCAGACCAGCACAGCGGTTTCCGATTCCAGATACACCAGCAGCAGCGGCGCAATGGCGACAATGGGCGTCACCTGAAGCACGATGGCGAAGGGGAAGAACGAGCGTTCCGCCCAGCGCCACTGCGCAAACAGGATCGCGAGGCCGGCGCCCCCGATGACCGCCGCGAACAAAGCCTCAAAGGTGATGCGCAGCGTCACCAGCAGCGAGCCCGACAGCGTGGACCAATCCTGAACCAGCGTCTTGGCGATCAGCGAGGGCGCGGGCAGCACATAGGGCGGAATTTCGCGGACCCGCACAACAATTTCCCACAGCGCCAGCGCGCCGCAGAACACCGCCAGCGGCAGCAGCCATTGCGACAGGCGTCCCGCGGAGCCGCTCATGCCGCGCGTCCCATCGCCGCGTGAAGCGCATGGGAGGCGCGGCGGCAATAATCCGCGTAGGCCGGCGACAGGCGGAATGCCTCGCCGCGGACCGGCGGCGCTTCGATATCCAGCGTCTCCGCGATGCGCCCCGGCCTTGCCGCGAAAATCGCGATGCGCGTTGACAGATAGACGCTCTCGAACACCGAATGCGTCACGAACACGATGGTCGTGCCAAGCTCCGCCTTCAGCGCCAGCAGATCGTCGTTGAGCTTCATGCGCGTGATTTCATCCAGCGCGGCGAAGGGCTCATCGAGCAGCAGCAGCGGCGGGCGCATCGTCAGCGCCCGCGCGATGGAGGCGCGCATTTTCATGCCGCCGGACAATTCGCGCGGAAACGCCCGTTCAAACCCAGTGAGTCCCACCAGATCAATCGCTTTATCAACCGACGGACCCGCCTGCGCCTTCGATACACCGGTCAGCCGCAGCGGCAGATAGACATTGCTCCACACGCTCGCCCACGGCAGCAGCGTCGGCTCTTGAAACACGAAGCCGACGTCCGGCCGCGTCCCCGCGCGCCATTGCAGCGCGCCCGAGGTCGGCTGCGACAGGCCGGCGATCATCCTCAGCGCCGTCGATTTGCCGCAGCCCGAGGGTCCCAGCAGCGTCAGGAATTCGCCCTCGCGCACGTCAAGATCAAGCGCCTCAAGCGCGCTGACGCCATTGCCGAACGTTTTGCCGGCGCGTTTCAACGCGACAATGGGCCCGGGCATCGCGCGTTCAGTTCTTCGGCGGCGGGCCGGAGCCCGCGCGCTTGTTGACGAAACGCGTGTCGAACGCTTTGCGCCAGTCGAGATCGGCTTTGACAACGCCCGCCTTGACCATTTTGTCGAAGAAGCTTTTGTGGCGCGCCTCGGTCATCGCGCCGATTCCCATCGTCAGGGAATCGCCGGAGTCAACGATGCCGTGCTCCTTCATTTTGGCGATGGAGTAAGCGATCTGCTCGTCGCTCATGTCGGGGTTCTCGCGCTTGATGAGCGCGTTCGCGGCTTTATTGTCGCCATAAATATAATTGCGCCAGCCGATGGCGGAGGCGTCGGCGAAGCGCTGCACGAGATCGGGATTCTTGTCCACCGTCTCGCGCCGCGCCTCGATGGTGGTGGAATAGGAATCGTAGCCGTTGTCGGCGAGCAGAAAAATATTGGGCTTGAACCCGCCCTGCCGCTCCACCTCGAAAGGCTCCGAGGTCACGTAGCCCTGCTGGATTGATTTTTTATCGGCGATGAAGGGCGCGGCATTGAACGTGTAAGGTTTGACGCGCTCCTCCTTGAAGCCATAGGCGAGCTTCAGCCATTGATAGACCGAGGCGAGATTTTCCTTGCCGACAAAAGCCGTCGCGCCCGGCAGGTCTTCGAATCGGTCAAAACCCTGGCCGGGATGCGACATCAGAATGATCGGGTCCTTCTGGAAGAGCGAGGAGACCGCCAGCGTCGGCACGTTTTGCTCAACAGCGGTAAACGCCTGAATCATATTGGCGCCCATGTAAAAATCGATGCGCCCCGTCGCCAGCAGCAGCCGGTTGTTGGCCTGCGGCCCGCCGGGCAAAATCTTCACTTCAAGTCCATATTTGGCGTAAGTGCCGTCAGCCACCGCTTGGTAGAACCCGCCATGCTCGGCCTCCGCCAGCCAATTGGCGCCGAAGGTGACTTTGTCA
>JANYFM010000194.1 GCA_025362655.1 Hyphomicrobiales bacterium
CGCTGGCGCTTTAAAACCATAAGCGCATAGGGCGCGAAGTCCGCGCCGTCCCGCGCCTCGCCCACCAGCGCGCCCGCCGGCGCCGGGGCGCAGCCCGCCGCGATGAGAAACGCCATCGTTCTTATTGCAATGCCGCGCATCGATCCTCCGTCCGCGCCGCCTTTTAACCCAGCAACACGGGAGTTCCAATGACGCCCATTCTCTTGACCGGTCCGGCCTCGGAGCCCGTGCCGCTGGCGCTGGCAAAAGCCTGGATGAAGGTTGATTCCCCCGCCGAGGACGATCTAATCGGCGCGCTGATCACCAGCGCGCGGCTGATTGTCGAGAGCTCCGCCCGGCGGATGCTGATGACGCAAAGCTGGCGGCTGGCGCTGGACGCCTGGCCGCGGGGGTTGATTTTCGAAATTCCCTTCGCGCCGTTCCGCGGCGTTTTGGCGGTTCGGGTCTATGACGCTCTCGGCGTTGCCGCGGTGCTGGCGCCCGCCGCCTATCAGGTGGATGCCGCGCCGGACCGCGCGCGGCTGATCTTCACAACGGCTCCGCCGCCTCCTGGACGGGCGGCCGCCGGCATCGAGATTGATATTTCCGTTGGCTATGGGGATCGCCCTGAGGATGTGCCCGCGCCGCTGCGCCAGGCGATTCAAATGCTGGCGGCGCGCTGGTTTGAAGACCGCGGCGACCCTGCGGCCAATCCGCCGCATGATGTTTTGCCGGCGGCGGCGGCGGCGCTGATCGCTTCCTACCGCCGAAGGAGGCTCGCATGAGCGCGGCGCTCCCTATCGGACGCCTGCGCTATCGCCTCGCCATCGAGTCGCCGCTGGACACAACCGATGACAACGGCGGCGCGGACCGGACGTGGGTTGCGGCCGGAACCCTTTGGGCGTCGATCACGCCAACCGCGCGCGCGCGCCGGTTTGCGGCGGACCGCGAGGAGCAGGCGGTGACGCACACGATCATCTTCCGCCGCCGCGACGGGCTTACCGCCGCCATGCGCCTGCGCGCCGGCGCGCGCCTGTTCCGCATCCTCGCCATCGAGGACGCGGATGGTTTGGCGCGATTCACGCGGGCCTTGTGCGAGGAGACGGGACCATGACAGCATCGTCCGTGGCTTCCCTGCGCAAAGCGATCCGCAATGCGCTGATCGCCGACACCGCGTTCACCGGCCTGCTGGGCGGGCCGCGCGTCTACGATGAGGCGCCGCGCGGCACGCAGCCGCCCTATGTGACCTTCGGCGACGCGCGCACGCGCGACTGGTCGACCGCCAGCGACCGCGGCGCCGAGCATTTCATTGTCCTCGATGTGTGGACCCTTCAGCGCGGCGGGCGGCAATCGCTGATTATCGCGGCGCGCGCGCAGGATATTCTGCACGACGCGCCGCTGATCCTCGACAATCACCGCCTCGTCAATCTGCGCTTTTCGCAGGTCGAAACCCGCCGCGACAATCAGGGCCGTTTTTCCCGCGCCAGTCTCCGCTTCCGCGCCGTCACCGAAGCGCTCTGAAGCCCGATCCCCCCAGTCCCAGAAACCGGAGTCCGCGATGCCCGCTCAAAAAGGCAAAGACCTGCTGCTTAAAATTGACGATGGCACGGGATTGTTTGTGACCATCGCCGGCCTGCGAACGCAGCGCCTCGCGCTCAACGCCAATACCGTCGATGTGACCCACGCCGAATCCGCCGGGCGCTGGCGCGAGTTGCTGGCGGGCGCCGGCGTGCGCCATGCCAGCGTTTCCGGCAGCGGCATTTTCAAGGACGAGGCGTCCGACGCGCTGGCGCGGCAGGTGTTCTTCGACGGGCTCATCCGCAATTGGCAGATTATCGTTCCCTCGTTCGGAATCATTCAGGCGCCGTTCCAGATTTCGGCGCTGGATTACCGCGGCGAGCACGCGGCGGAAGTCACTTTCGAGATGGCGCTGGAATCCGCCGGCGCCGTTTCCTTCACAGCGGTCTGAGGGCGCCATGGCCAATCGTCACCGCGGCGAAATCAGCGCCGAGCTCGGCGGCCGGCAATACACGCTGTGCCTGACGCTTGGCGCGCTGGCCGAGCTGGAGGATGCCTTCGGCGCCGGCGATCTGGTTGAGCTCGCGCGGCGCTTCGAGGAGGGGCGCCTGAGCGCGCGCGACCTCATCATCATCCTCGGCTGCGGCCTGCGCGGCGGCGGCTCGCCGCTGACCAATGACGAGGTGGCCGGCCTTTGTGTTCCGGAGGGATTGCATGGATTTGTCCGCATCGCCGCGGCGCTGCTCGCGGCGGCATTCGGCGCTCCGCCGGATGAGGACACGACCGCCCTCCCTCCGGGGCCGCAGGGCGCCTGAATCCAAAGCCGGCCTCCCCGCCAAGGGCGCGACCCTCCCCCGCGCCGTTTCCCTGGGATGAGGCCATGGCCTTTGGATTCGGCGTCCTGCGGCGATCCTCCGCCGAGTTCTGGGCGATGACGCCGCGCGAGCTGGCGAGCGCCTCGAACGCCAATTTTCTCAAAGCCGGCGGTTCCCCCGCGCGGGCTGACATGGCGGCAATGATGCAAAAATTTCCCGACAGCGCGGAGCTTGTGACATGACCGAAACCACCGCGGCCTTCGCCGCGCAGGACCTCAAGCAGGTGCGCGTCAGCCTCGACGCCATCGGCATATCCGCCGACAGCGTGTCGAAAAGTCTCACGACGGCGTTTTCCAGCGCCGTTATTTCAGGCAAATCCTTCGATCAGACTTTGCAAAGCGTTCTGCAAAGTCTTTCGAAAGTGGCTCTGAATTCCGCGCTGAAGCCATTGCAGCAGGGACTTTCCTCGCTGCTCAGCACGGCCTTTTCCGCGCTCGGCGGCGGGCTTGGCGGCGGCGGCGGCTCCGCCGGCGTGACGCCGTTTGCCGAGGGCGGCATTGTCTCGCGGCCGACCTATTTCGGAGCGGGCGGCGGCGTCGGCCTGATGGGCGAGCGCGGCGCGGAGGCGATCCTTCCGCTGTCGCGCGGCCCCGATGGAAAATTGGGCCTTGCATCGGCGGATGCCGGCGCGCGCGCGGCCAATGTCACCGTCAACATCAGCACGCCCGACGCGGAATCCTTCCGCCGCTCGCAGGTGCAGGTGGCCGGAGCCCTGGCGCGCGCCGTCGCCTATGGCCAGCGCGGCCTTTGACGCGCGCTGAACCTTTCTGAAAGGGACGCTTGCCCATGACCGCGTTTCACGAAGTCCGGTTTCCCCTCGACATCGCCCTCAAAAGCCGCGGCGGCCCGCAGCGCCGCACGGATGTTGTGACGCTTGGCTCGGGACGCGAGGAGCGCAACGCGCGATGGGCCAATTCCCGCCGCCGCTATGATGCGGGCTATGGCGTCAAAACGCTCGCGGCTCTCTCCGCCGTTGTCGCCTTTTTCGAGGAGCGGCGCGGCATGCTCTATGGATTTCGCTGGCGCGACCGCGGCGATTTCAAATCCTGCGCGCCCGACGCGCTGCCCTCGCCCTACGACCAGGCTCTGGGAACCGGAGACGGCGCGCGCGTCTCCTTTCAACTGGTGAAGACCTATGGCGCGGCGTTCGCGCCCTATGTCCGCTCCATCAGCAAACCCGTTGCCGGCTCGGTGAGGATCGCGGTGGCGGGCGTCGAAAAAACTGCTGGCCTGCACTTCGACGCGGACGGCGCCAGCGGCAGAATCGTTTTTCGCGCCGGGCAGGCGCCGCCTGGCGGCGCCGCGGTCACCGGCGGGTTTTTGTTCGATGTGCCCGCGCGTTTCGACACGGATTTTCTCGACATTGATTTTGCCGCGTTTGAAGCCGGCGAAATTCCGAAAATTCCTCTCATTGAAATCATTCCCTGAGGCCATCCATGCGCGATCTCACGCCGCAGTTTGCCGCCAGCCTTCAGGGCGGCGCCACGACGCTCTGCCATTGCTGGCGGCTGCTTCCGCGCCAGGGCGCGCCCCTCGGCTTCACCGATCATGACGCGGACATCGAGTTCGGCGGCACAGTTTTCTCGGCCGCGGCGGGCCTTGAGGCCGGCGCGCTCGAAGCCAAGCTCGGTTTCGCCGTCGGCGGCGGCGAGGTAAACGGCGCGCTCGCCTCGGCGGCTTTGTCGGAAAGCGATCTCGCCGGCGGGCGCTTTGACGGCGCGAGCCTTGAGATATGGCGCGTCGACTGGTCGAACCCGGATGCGCGGCTGCTGCTGGACCTCGCGGTGATCGGCGAGGTTCGGCGCTCGGAGTTCGCTTTCACCGCCGAGGCGCGCTCCATCGCCCATCAGTTCGATGAGCCTGTCGGGCGCCTGTATCAGGCGGGCTGCGCGGCGGACCTTGGCGACGCGCGCTGCGGTGTGGATCTCAGCGCGGCCGCGCTCCGTTATGCGGGCCCGGCGACCGCCACGGACGGGCGGCTCGAATTTACAGCGGCGGCCTCGGGTTTCGCCGAAGGCTGGTTCACCGGCGGCTCCGTCGAGTTTGTCAGCGGCGCCAATGCGGGATCGCGCGCGATGATCAAAGCGCACCGCAATCACACGGCGGGCGCGGCGATTGCTTTGTGGGCCTCTCCGGCGGCGCCAATCGCGCCGGGCGATTCCATCGTCCTCACGGCCGGCTGCGACAAAGCCTTCGCCACCTGCCGAAGCAAATTCGCCAACCAGATCAATTTCAGGGGTTTCCCGCACATGCCCGGCAACGACATCGTTATGTCTTACCCAAACGCGGCCGACGTTAAGATGGATGGCGGGAGCCTGTTCCAATGAGCGATGCGCAAAGCGCGGCCATCATCGCCGAGGCGCGCCGCTGGATCGGCACGCCCTATCGGCATCAGGCTTCGCTTTTCGGGATTGGCTGCGATTGTCTCGGCCTTGTGCGCGGCGTTTGGCGCGCGGTGATCGGGCCCGAGCCCGAGGCGCCCGGCGCCTATACTCCTGACTGGGCGGAGGCGGGCGGCGCGGAGCTTCTCGCGTTGGCGGGCGGGCGGCATTTTATTGAAATCGACCCGGCGGCGTTTGCGCCCGGCGATGTGCTGCTGTTTCGCTGGCGGGGACACACGCCGGCCAAACATCTGGGCATCGCGGCGTCGGTGTCGTCAATGGTTCACGCGCATGACGGCGCGGCGGTTTGCGAGGCGGCGCTCAGCCCCTGGTGGCGCCGGCGCCTGGCTTACGCGTTTCGGTTTCCCGCTCCCGCGCTCTGACCGGCGCGGCTCCCGCACGGAAAATTATCCATGGCAACACTTGTGCTCCAAGCCGTTGGCGCGGCCGCCGGCGAATTTCTCGGCGGCCCCATCGGCGCGGTGATCGGCCGCGCTGTGGGAGCGACCGCCGGCGCGCTGATTGATCAGCGGCTGTTCGGGCAGAGCGGCGGCGGCAACCGCGCCGGCCCGCGCCTGACGACGCTGGCCGGCCTCACCTCGACAGAGGGCGCCGCTGTGCCGCGGGTCTTCGGCCGCGTGCGCGTCGGCGGACAGATGATCTGGGCGACGCGCTTTGAGGAGACAGCCGAGGTCACGCGCGCCGGCGGCGGCGGAGGCAAGGGCGGCGGCGGCGCGAAGACGACGAGCTACAAATATTTCGCCAATTTCGCGATCGGACTTTGCGAGGGGCCCATCGCCGAGGTGCGCCGTGTCTGGGCGGACGGCAAAGAGATCGACCTGCTGAAATACACGCTGCGGATTTACCGGGGCGGCGGCGATCAGGCGGCGGATGCGCTGATCGCGGCGAAGGAGGGCGCGGACCATGCGCCGGCTTACCGCGGGCTTGCTTACGTTGTTTTTGAACGCATGCCGCTGGCTGACTTCGGCAATCGCGTGCCGCAGCTGGCGTTTGAAATCGTGCGTCCCGTCGAAGGGCTCGCCTCCATGATCCGCGCTGTCGATCTTATTCCGGGCGCGACCGAATATGCTTATGCCACCAGCGCGCTGACGGGAACGCCGGCGCCGGGAGTGTCGCGCAGCGAAAACCGGCATCAGCTGTATGCGGCAAGCGATATGACCGCATCGCTTGACGCCTTGCAGGCTTTGTGCCCGAATCTGGAAAGCGTCGCTCTTGTTGTCGCCTGGTATGGCGATGATCTGCGCGCCGGCTCTTGCTACGTGCAGCCCCGTGTGGAGCGCGCCGACAAAATTGTCGCGGGCCAGAGCTGGCAGGTCGGCGCTTACACGCGCTCCAGCGCGCCTGCCGTTTCGCAAATCAACGGCTCGCCGGCTTTTGGCGGAACACCGCCCGACAATGTTGTCGTCAACGCGATCCAGGAGCTGAAATCGCGCGGGCTGAAGGTGGTTTTCTATCCCTTCGTTATGATGGACGTGCCCCAGGGAAACACGCTGCCAGACCCATGGACGGGCGCGGCTTCGCAGGGGGCCTATCCCTGGCGCGGCCGCATCACCTGCGACCCCGCGCCCGGACAGCCGGGATCGCCGGACGCAACGCCGGCCGCGGCGGCGCAGATCGACAGCTTCTTTGCAACCGGCGCGAATTGCTACCGCGACTTTATTCTGCACAACGCCGGGCTTTGTCTTCAGGCGGGCGGCGTCGATGCGTTCCTTGTCGGCTCGGAGCTGGCGGCGCTGACGCGCGTGCGCTCGGCCAGCGGAATCTATCCCGCCGCAAACGCGCTGGCCGCGCTGGCGGGCGATGTGAAGGCGGCGCTGGGGGCGGCGACCAAGGTCTCCTACGCCGCCGATTGGACGGAATACGGCGCGCATTCGCTGGGCGGCGGCGCGGAGGTGCGTTTTCCCCTCGATGCGGTGTGGAGCGCTTCGGCGGTCGATTTTGTCGGCATTGATGCGTATTTCCCGCTCAGCGACTGGCGCGACGGCACGGCGCATTTGGATGCCGCCGTCGCGCGCTCTGTTTACGACACCGGCTATTTGCGCGGCCGCGCCGCTTCGGGAGAAGCCTTCGACTGGTATTATGCGGACGATGCGGCGCGCGACGCGCAAATACGCACGCCCATTTCAGACGGCGCTTATTCCAAACCGTGGATATTCCGGCAAAAAGATATCGCGGGCTGGTGGTCAAACCCGCATGTCGAGCGCGTCGGGGGCATTGAACTGGCATCGCCCACGCCCTGGGTTCCCTCGGGAAAGCCTGTTTGGCTGACGGAGATCGGCTGCCCGGCGGTGGACCGCGGCGCCAATCAGCCCAACGTTTTTCCCGATCCGAAGTCGTCAGAATCGCGCGCGCCGCATTTTTCGCGCGGCTATCGCGACGATCTCATGCAGACGCGCGCGCTGGAGGCGATGCTGAGCCATTTTGATCCGGCCGCGCCCGGATATATCGCCGGCGCCAATCCGGTGTCGCCGGTCTACGGCGGCCTGATGGTCGATCCCGCGCGCATTCATATTTGGGCATGGGACGCGCGGCCCTTCCCCGCCTTTCCGATGCAGTCAGGCGTTTGGGCGGACGCGGCGAATTGGGAGACCGGCCATTGGATCAACGGGCGCCTCGAAGGGCTTCCGCTGGACCGGCTGGTTAAAACCATCGTCGATATCTCGCGTCCGCTGGAGGCGCCGATCGCGCGCCCCGCCATCGACGGCTTCGCCGATGGCTATGCCATCGACCGCATCGTCTCGGCGCGCGGCGCCCTTGAGCCGCTGGCGGCGATGTTTGGTTTCGATGGGATTTTGCTTGGCGGAACAATCCGCTTTGCGGGCCGCTCCTCGCGCGCCGCGCTGGCGCTGGCGGAGGATGATTTTACGCCCGCCGCCGACGGCAGGCTGATTAATCTGACGCGCGCGCAGGAAAGCGATACGCCGCATGAAATTGCGCTGACAATTTCAGACGGGCTCGCCGACTACCGCTCCGCCACGGTTTTGTCGCGCCGGCTGGAGGGCGGTTCACGCCGGCAGTCCGAGGCGGAGGTCGCCGTTGTCATGGAGAGAGCGCCGGCGCAGCGCCTCGCCGACATTTGGCTTCAAGACGTGTGGGCCGGGCGCGAGAGCGCGGAATTTTCCGTGCGGCCAGGCCTCGCGGCGCTGGAGCCCGGCGACGCCGTCTCTCTCAGCATCGCAGGCCGGACGAGACTTTTCCGCATCGACCAAATCACTGACGCGTTGGAGCGAAAAATCACCGCGCGCGCCATCGAGCCTTCGATTTATGACGCGGCGCCGCCGGTTTTCACGCGCCGCGCGGCGCCCGCGCCAAGACTCCCCGGGCCGGGGCTTGTCGAGACGCTCGATCTTGCTATCGCGCGCGACGATCCCGTCACGCTTCAGCACGTCGCGGTGTTCGCCGATCCGTGGCCAGGACCGATGGCGCTTTGGCGGGCCAGCGGCGCGGCCTCCTTTGATTTCGTGAAAACCATAGAGCGCAACGCGGTCACGGGGATCACGCTCGACGATCTGCCGGCGGGGCCGGCGGGGCGGCTGGATTTTGCGCATGGCTTTCGGGTTTCGATTTCCACAGCGGCTCTGGTTTCTGTCAGCGACGAACAAATGTTTTCCGGGCGCAACGCGGCGGCGCTGCGCGGCCCGGACGGCGCATGGGAAATCATCGCTTTTGCGAATGCCGAGCTTGTGGCCGGCGGCGTGTACCGCCTGTCGCGCCTGCTGCGCGGGCTGGGCGGCGAGGATTTCCTGGCGCAGCGAATGCTCGCCGCGGGCGCAACATTTGTGCTGCTCGACGAGGCGGTGACACCGCTCACGTCAAACCCCGCCGATATCGGCGCGCCGCTGCGCTGGCGCCTTGGTCCGGCGGGCCTCGATTATTCCGATCCCGCCTATGTCGAATTTCAGGCGGCGCCGACCGCCAAAGCTTTGATGCCCTATGCGCCGGCGCGTGCCTTTGCAAAGCGCGGCGCGGATGGCGTGACCCTGTCTTTCATCCGGCGCGGCAGAACCGGCGCTGATCTTTGGCCGCTGCTGGAGGTTCCGCTCGGCGAGGAGCGCGAGGCGTATGACGTCGAAATTCTGCGCGCCGGTCTGGTGTTGCGGACGCTGAGCGCGGCCGGGCCGTCCGTGCTTTACGCCGGCGCGGACGAGACCGCCGATTTTGGATCGGCCCAGAGCGTCCTCGATTTGCGTGTCTACCAGGTCAGCGCAACGGCGGGGCGCGGATTTCCGCTTGCCGCATCGCTCGCGGCGGGCTGACCCGTCAATCTGAATCCAAATTTACCACGAAGGGAAAACCAATGACCGTGCAAATGTCCGCGGGCGCGCGCAACGCGCGCCTTGAAGCCATCGAAACCGTGATCGGGCCCGGCGCCCGGCTGCAGATATTCTCCGGCGCCGCGCCGGCCAATTGCGCGGCGGCGGAAACGGGCGCGCTGCTGGTTGATTTCGCGCTGGCGTCGGACTGGGCGGCGAACGCTTCCGGCGGCGTCAAAGCGTTCAGCAATCTCCCGGTGTCCGCCAATGCGCTGGCCGCCGGCGTCGCCGCGCATTTCCGCATCGCCGATTCCGCCGCCGCCGTCTGTCACTACCAGGGCTCGGTGACGCTGACCGGGGGCGGCGGCGACATGACCCTCGACAACACCAACATCGCCTCCGGCCAAAGCGTCAGCATCACCGCCTTTACGATCACCGAGGGGAACGCCTGATGGCCGATGGCATCGTACAGCTCCAGCCCAATTCCACGGGCGCGAAGGTCGACACATCCGAACTGACGGTCGGCGCCAATCTGGTCGAGCGCCAGCGCGTCAACATCGCCGATCCCGTCGGCGCCGGCGCCATCGCCGCTGTGAAGGGCGGCTCAATTCCGGCGGCGGCGGCCGACCCCGCGCTGGTCGTCGCCGTCAGTCCCAACACGCCGGTTGCGGCGGCGCAATCCGGCGTCTGGACTGTGCAGCCCGGCAATACGCCGAACACCGCGCCGTGGCTTGCCGCGATCAGCGGCAGCGGCAATATCGCGGCTGTGAAACCGGCGGCGACTCCGGCCGCATCGGGCGATACCGCTCTCAGCGTTGCCCTGCATCCATCCTCGCCCCTGCCGGCTGGCGTTAATGCCATCGGCACGGTGACCGCCGTCGGCGCTTCGCCATCGGGCGCCGCGAAGGCCGGCAACCCCGTGCAGACCGGAGCCGTGTTCAACACCGCGCAGCCAACGGTCGCCACGGGACAGATAGTGGAGGTTCAGGCGACATCGCGCGGCGCGCTGATGGTCGCGACGGGCGTGGATACGTTCAACGCGGCGTCTTCGCAATCGGGCGTCTGGACCGTGCAGCCGGGCAATACGGCAAACACCGTGCCGTGGCTCGCCTCGATCAGCGCGGGCGGCAGCACAGCCGCCGTCAAAGCGGCTTCAACGCCGGCGGCGCCAAGTGATCCCGCTCTCGTTGTGGCGGTGAGCCCGAATACAGCTGTCGCGTCTTCGCAATCAGGCGTGTGGACCGTGCAGCCGGGCAATACGGCAAACACTTCGCCGTGGCTCGCCTCGATCAGCGCCGGCGGCAGCACAGCCGCCGTCAAAGCGGCTTCTACGCCGGCGGCGTCAAGCGATCCCGCTCTCGTTGTGGCGGTGAGCCCGAATACCGCTGTCGCGGCTTTGCAATCGGGCGTGTGG
>JANYFM010000216.1 GCA_025362655.1 Hyphomicrobiales bacterium
TTTACGGGGCCGGGCGTTTAAATTCGCGCGCGCGCTGGATTTGGGCTGCGGCACCGGGCTGATGGGCCGGGCGCTGGCGCCGCATGCGGGCTCGCTCCGCGGCGCGGATATTTCCCCCGCCATGATTGAAATCGCGCGGACGGCGGGCTTCTATGACGAACTCCACGTTTGCGATCTGCGCGCCTATCTCGAAACCCAAGCGGATGGCGGCAGCGATCTTGTCATCGCCGCGGACACGTTCGTCTATGCCGGCGATCTCAGCGGCGTGTTCGCGCAAGGCGCCCGCGCGCTGATGCCGGGCGGCCTCTTCGCCTTCACGCTGCAAAGCGCGGCGGGGAACTCCTGGTCGCTCGGCGCGGACCTGCGTTACGCGCATTCGCGCGGTTATATTGACAGGCTTGCCGCGCAATACGGCTTCGACACAGTCATCCTTGATGAGGCCAGCGCCCGGCGGGATGCCGGCGCGGATGTTCCGGGGCTGGTGTGCGTGCTGGCGCGGCCTTAATCTGCGGCCGTGAAGAAACCGCTGGAACATAATCTTCCCCTGCCCCCGATGTTCCGCGATTGGTTCGCCGCGCGCGGCTGGGCGCCACGGGCGCATCAACTGGCGCTGCTGGCGCAGGCGCGCGCCGGAAAAAGCGTCCTGCTGGTGGCGCCAACAGGCGCTGGCAAAACACTGGCGGGCTTTTTGCCCCCGCTCGTCGAGCTGGCGGGCGCGCAGGAGCCATCACGGCGCGGCCTGCACACGCTCTACATTTCGCCGCTGAAAGCGTTGGCGGTGGATGTGCAGCGCAATCTTGAATTGCCGCTCGCGGAAATGCGGCTCCCGATCCGCGTCGAGACGCGCACCGGCGACACCTCCGCAAGCAAACGTCAGCGCCAGCGCCGCGATCCGCCGGATATATTGCTGACGACGCCGGAGCAGCTGGCGCTGCTGCTGGCGAGCGCCGACGCGTTTCATTTGTTCGCGGCGCTGAAGCGGGTGGTGCTCGATGAGCTGCACGCTGTCGTCACATCCAAACGCGGCGATCTCCTGTCGCTGGGTCTGGCGCGGCTGCGCGCCATCGCGCCCGGCATGACGATGGTCGGCCTTTCGGCCACGGTGCGCGATCCCGATGAGCTCAGGCGCTGGCTTGTCGGGCAGACACCCGGCAAATCGCCGGCGCCGATGGCGGCGCTCGTCACCGCCCCGCCGGGCGCGCCGGCGGAAATTTCAATGCTCGACACGCGCGAGCGCCTGCCGTGGGCGGGGCATGGGGGGGCCCATGCCATCAACGAAATCTACGAGCGGATCAAAACCGCGCGCATGAGCCTTGTGTTCGTCAACACGCGCGCCCAGGCCGAGGCGGTGTTTCAGCAGCTTTGGCATGTCAACGAGGATTCTCTGGCCATCGCGCTGCATCACGGATCGCTTGACGCGGGCCAGCGCCGCCGCGTCGAGGCCGCCATGGTCGCGGGAAAGCTCAAAGCCGTGGTCTGCACTTCAACGCTCGATCTGGGCATCGACTGGGGCGATGTCGATCTCGTCATCAACGTCGGCGCGCCCAAGGGCGCCAGCCGGCTGACCCAGCGCATCGGCCGCGCCAATCACCGGCTTGACGAGAGTTCGCGCGCCCTGCTGGTGCCCGCCAACCGGTTTGAAGTCCTCGAATGCCGCGCCGCCATCGACGCGGCCATGGCCGGCGCGCAGGACACCCCGCCGGCGCGCTCGGGGGGCCTCGACGTGCTGTGCCAGCACATTCTGGGCATGGCCTGCGCCGCGCCCGTTGATGCTGACAGGCTCTATGCCGAGGCAGTCTCCGCCGAGCCTTACGCGCGGCTGACGCGGGCGGATTTTGACGACGCGCTCTCCTTCGCGGCCAACGGCGGCTACGCGCTGCAAAGCTACGACCGCTTCGCCAAAATAAAGCGCCGCCAGGACGGGCTGTGGCGGATCGCAAATCCCAAAGCCGCGCAGGCCTACCGCATGAATGTCGGGACGATCATCGAATCCGACATGCTGAAGGTGCGCCTCGTGCGCGGCGGCGGCGGCGCGGGGAAACCCGGCGCCGGCGGAGGCGCGGGGCCGCTTTACTATCCGGCAAAACTTGCCGGCGGCGCGGCGCCAAGCGCTTATACGGGGCGCGTGTCGCGCGGCGGGCGGGTGCTTGGCGAGATCGAGGAATATTTTTTGGAAATGCTGTCGCCAGGGGACACATTTTTGTTTGGCGGTGAAATCCTCGCGCTCGCCGGCATTGTCGAAAATGAGGCGCATGTGTCGCGGGCGAAGTCGGATGCGCCGAAAGTGCCATCCTATGCGGGCGGAAAGTTTCCGCTCTCGACCTATCTCGCCGAGCGCGTGCGCAAGCTCATCGCCTCGCCCGGGAGCTGGAAGGATTTGCCGGAGCAGGTGGCGGACTGGCTGGCGCTGCAAGCTGAAAAATCCATGCTGCCGCCGGCGGGCAAGCTGCTTGTCGAGACGTTTCCGCGCGGGGGAAAATTCTTTCTCGTCGCCTATCCCTTTGAAGGACGGCTTGCCCACCAAACCCTCGGCATGCTGCTGACGCGGCGGATGGAGCGGATGGGGCTGAAGCCGCAGGGCTTTGTCGCCAGCGAATACGCGCTCGCCGTCTGGTCGCTGGCGGATGCGGGAACGCGCGCCGCCAAGGGATTGTTCACAATGGCGGAATTGTTCAACGAGGACATGCTGGGCGACGACCTCGAGGAATGGCTGGAGGAATCGGCGCTGATGAAACGCACGTTCCGCAATTGCGCGATTATATCAGGCCTCATCGAGCGGCGTTTTCCAGGCAAGGAAAAAACCGGGCGCCAGGTGACGATTTCGACCGACCTCATCTATGACGTGCTGCGCCGCCACGAGCCTGGCCATATTCTGCTGCGCGCGGCGCGGGAGGACGCGATGACCGGCCTGCTCGATCTGGCGCGGCTGGCGGACATGCTGGCGCGGGCGCGCGGCAAAATCGTCCATAAAAATCTGGAGCGAATTTCACCGCTCGCGGTGCCGGTTATGCTGGAAATCGGCCGCGAGCCGGTTTATGGCGAGGCGCAGGATGTGATCCTGGCGGAGGCCGCCGGGACACTTGTGGAAGAGGCGATGGGCGGGTGAGCGGGACGTTCTTGACGGGGAAGCGGAGCGGCGCATAATTTGACGATAATTCTGCTTGGAAATGGATCGATCCCCATGCCTTCGGCGCCGCGAACCGTCACCCGCCATGGCCGGGAAATGGCGGTGTTCGTGCCGGCGGACGAATGGCGGCGGAGGCTGAGCCGCTGACCAACCCGCCGCTTGGCACGCTGACCGTCGCCGGGGCCTCCCTACTCGCGGATCCCTCCGGCGCTCTGTTCTTTGAGAGCGACGGCCTGCTCTTCGTCGCCGATCTGCATCTCGAAAAAGGCTCGGCCTATGCCCGGCGGCGGGTGTTTCTGCCGCCCTATGACACCGCCGCGACGCTGGCGCGGCTCGCCATCGTCATCGAGCGCCGCGCGCCGCGCGCGGTGATCGCGCTGGGGGATTCGTTTCATGATGCCGGCGCCGGCGAGCGCATGCGCGAGAGCGACCGCGAGACGCTGCGCGCCCTCCAAAAAGGGCGCGATTGGATATGGATCGCCGGCAACCACGACCCCGCGCCGCCGCAAGGGGTGGGCGGGCAGGCGATGGCGGAGCTGCGCGTTGGCGTTTTGGTTTTGCGGCATCAGCCGGCGGCCGGCGCCTGCCCCGGAGAAATCGCCGGGCATCTGCATCCGGCGGCGCGGGTGCGCTCAGTGTCGGGAACGCTGCGGCGGCGGTGCTTTGTCAGCGACGGCGCGCGCTGCGTCATGCCGGCTTTCGGCGCCTTCGCGGGCGGGCTGAATTTCCTTGATGAGGCCTTCGCGCCGCTGTTCGGCGGGACGGCCGTCACCGCGCATGTGCTCGGACGCTCGCGCGTATTCCCGGTGGCGGACACACGGTGTTTGCGGGATTGAATGAAGGGAGGCGCGCGTTCGCGCTTGCCGAAGGTCATGAGTCAAAGCTCATGCCCTTTGGTATCAATTCGCCTTAATGCCGCCCGCGGCAAAATATTCGCGCGTCGTTTTCCATGCGGCGGTCCTCAGGTAGCGCGCGGTCTCCGCGTCAAGGCCCGCCGTGTAGCTGTTCGCCTCGGGCGAACGGCCGGTGACAGCCGCATAGACCGTTGCGGCGGCAAGATAAGTGCCCATCAGCGTCGGGTGGCGTTTGTCGGACAGGTAGAGATTGAGATCAGGCCGCTCCCTAACGACGCGCGCAAAGGCGAGGCCCGCCGGGATCACCAGCATTTTATTGTCATTGCCGGCGCGCGTGTAGGCCTCGGCCAGTTGCGCGGTCATCTCCGGCTTGTCCTGGTAGGCCCAGGACATGAACAGCATCGGCTCGGCGTCATGGCGGCGCGACGCGGCGGCGTTTTTAGCGGCGTATTCGGTGAAGACGGACGACAGCTGGGGATGGATCGGACACTGGCTGCAATCCATCATGATGACGGCATCAAAGAAACGGTTGCGCTTGTTGAAAACGATGTTGTTGCCGGCGTCGAAAGCATAGTAGCCGATGGCATTCGGGCGGAAATAGAATTCCATATCGTGCCAGTCGAAGCCGGAGCCGCCGATGGTGACCATGGTGCCGCGCAGCGGGCGGGCGTCTGTTTCGCCTGTCGCTCCGGCAAGCATCGAGACATGGAACGGCATGCCATTGTTGAAATAGAAAAAACTGTTGCCGACATACATGAAATGCTCGGGCCCGGCCGCGGCGGGCGCGATGAGCTGCGGCGCCGTTTGCGCGCCGGCGGAGGCGGGCAACAGAAACGCGGCGAGAAACAGCGCGGCGGCGCGCGCAAAAAATCCCGCGGATATCGGAAATTTATTGGATACAGGCATGGGCGTCGAACCTCCGGACTGGATCCGGAGAGGCTAGCGCGGCGGGGGGCGGCGCGCAAATGTCGGGGCCGGAATAAAATTCACCGTGTCCTTTGGCATCACCGCGCGGCGGCGTTCGCCCTGTCAATCCCGTCCAGCGCCCGGCGCTGGCGGGCGGTGCCTTTGGCCCCGGCGGCGGAATCGAAATCGGCGGGCGCGGGCGCGTCCGCCGATCCCCTGAAAATCCGCACGCCTTTGTCGGTGACCACGGCGTCGCCGCGCCGCAGGGTTTCATCGGCGGAGAAATCCTCCAGCCTGCCGCCGGCGCCCTTCATGCGCGCGCGGGCCGCGGCCTTTTGCTGTGTGTCAAGCTTTGCCTGACAAGCGAAAATTTCATTGAGCCGGCGCGAGCGCTCGACGCGGCCGCGCCAGTCCCCGGGCTCCGCCGCCGGCTCCAGGACCGGGCAGGCCGCGGGCGTCTGCGCCGACACTCCGGCGGGCGCAACCGCGAGCAGGGCAGCGAGGAGGTTGAAAAACGCGCGGCGCAAAGGGGCCTCCCGCAAGCGCGCAGGATGGCGCCCGCCGCGCGCGGGGTCAATCGCGCCGGAACACCGCGCTGGCAAGCCACCCAAACATAAGCGCGGTCAGCGATGTCAGAATGCCGTAAAGCAGGCTCATCTCCGCCGCCGCGATGGTGAAGGCCTGTTCAAGGCCGGCTTTGGTGACCGAAAAGTTTTGCTCTTTGCGCGCCAGCAGAGCGCCATCGGCAAACAGCGCGAGATCAACCGTGTAGACGCCGAGCGGCGCGCGGCCGGGAATTTCGATCCGCGCCTGAAGCACGGAAGGCGTGATGAAGCGCACGGCGGCCTCATTGGAGACAAACAGGCCCTCGGCGCGGCGCAGCCGCTGGAGCGCCGCGCGGAATTCGGGCGCGTCGGCGCCCCGCGACTGCGATTGCTCGGGCAGCAGCGCCTCGACGCCGATGCGCTGTTTGACGCGCAGGCCCTCCTGCACGATGGCGTCAAGCGGGCGGTTCGACATCACGGAAATGAATGCGGGAATGGCGATGTATTTGCGCTGGTCGAGGTTGAGCCAGAGCGGGCCAATGAGGCGTTTTTGCCAGACGCTGACCGCGCCGCGCGGCCCGAGCACGGTCACAACCGCGTCATAGCCCGCGGCGCGCGGCACGGTCGCCGCATCGCGCTCGACGATGCCGACAACCGACAGCGCGGCGCCGGTGAAATTCGAGCGGATGGCGATGCGGTCCGTGCCGAGCGACATCACAAGCTCCTCGGCGCTGGCGCCGCCGCAGGCCGCCATCGCAAGCGCCGCAGCCGCAAGCCCGGCGCGCCGGCTCATCGCGCGGTCTCCGTCGGCGTCGCGGAGAACGGCTCGCGCGGGACGGCCACGAGATCCTCGCCGATGCGCAGCGCGACGGCCAGCACCAGCAGCGCCAGCAAAAACCGAAAAGTCTCGGCGCGCAGGCCGATCCCGGCGCGGGCGCCGAACTGGGCGCCGATGACGCCGCCGATAATCAGCAGCGAAGCCAGCACCAGATCAACCGACTGATTGGTCACCGCGTGAAGCATGGTCGCGGCGATCATCGAGAACAAAATCTGGAACTGGCTGGTGCCCGCCACCAGCGCTGTCGGCACGCGGAAAATATAGATCAGCGCGGGCACCAGGATGAAGCCGCCGCCGATGCCCAGCACCGCGCCGGCAAAGCCGATGAACAGCGACAACGCCAGCAGCGGAATAATGCTGACATACAGCCCCGAGCGCGGAAAGCGCATTTTAAACGGCAGACCCTCGTACCAAAAATGGCGCCCGCCGCGGCGCGCGGGCTTGGCTCTGCCGGAGCGCGCCATGAACATCGCGCGGACGCTTTCGGCGAGCATCAGCGCGCCCGTCGCGCCAAGCAGCGCGACATAGGACAGGGTGATGAACGTCTCGAGCTGGCCAACCCGGCGCAGGGCGTTGAAAAACAACACGCCCAGCAGCGTGCCCGCAAGGCCGCCGCACAGCAGCAGTCCGCCCATTTTCAAATCGAGCGCATTGCGGCGCCAGTAAAACAGCGCGGCGGTGGTGGAGGTCGCGGTGATCTGCGCCGACTGGGTGGCGACCGCCACAGCGGGGGGAATGCCGATAAAAATCAGCAGCGGCGTCATCAGAAATCCGCCGCCGACGCCGAACATGCCGGAAATAAAGCCGACGGCGACGCTCAGCCCCAGAAGGAGCAGGATATCGACGGGAAGCTCCGCGATGGGCAGGTAGATTTGCAAGGGCACCGCCCGTATTCAATTGGCGCCTGGCAAGTTTATACGCCGCGCGGGCCGCTCACAACGATGTCACTTTGCCCTTTGGCAGCGGCTTGGAGCCGGGCGGCGGGATCAGCGGCGGGCGGTTTTCGGCGCGCGCCGGCTGGTCCCATCCGCCGGGCGGCGGCGCGACTTCGTTGGAAGCCCGTTCCGACGATTTGGGTTTGAACGCTTCAGCGATGGCTTTGGCGGCGGCGAGGCCCTTGGCGTCGAGGCGGGCGGTCACGTCATCGCGCTTTTTGGCGGCGTCCTCGTCGCCCTGCGCGGCGGCAAGCTGGAACCATGCCCAGGAGAGCTGCAGGTTCTGCTCGATGCCGAGGCCGCGCGCATAGAGGATCGCGAGGTTGTACTCGCTGTCGCGCACGCCGTATTCGGAGGCTTTGCGGAACCAAGCGGCGGCGGTGGCGTAATCGGGCTTGCCGTCGATGCCCTCGGCGGCGAGCACCGCGAGATTGTGCATGGCGCGGACGTTGCCGCCCTCGGCGGCGCGCAGATACCATTCGCGCGCTTTTTTGGCATCGCGCTCGACGCCAAGACCGCGCTCATAATGCGAGCCGACGCGGTATTGCGCGGGAGCGGAGTTTTGCTGCGCGGCTTTCTCGAACCATTGCAGGGCAAGGCGGGGATCGCGCGCCACCGTGCGGCCATCGGCGTAACGCGACGCGAGTTCGAATTGCGCGGCCGGATTTCCGGCGGCGGCGGATGCCTGCAAAGTTGGGGCCTGCAAGGTTGGCGCCTGCGGCGCGGGCGCGCCGGGCTTGCCGGTGATCGAGCCGACCGGCGAGGTGTCCACGCGGGCGGAATCGGAGGCTGGGGGACTGGCGGCGGACTGCCCCGGACCAGCGGTCGCGGGACCCGGCGTGAACCGCGAGGCGCCGGCGATATCGGCAGGTCCCTGGGTCAGTCCCGGCGGGAGGGCCGTTCCCGCAATTTGCTGTTTTCCCGTTGCGCCCGGCGGGACAGCGCGCTGGGAGGTTTTTTGGCCGGTGAGATCGACGATTTCAGGCCTTGTTTCGGGTTCGCGCAGCAGGCGCATGGCCGGAACCGCGGCGACAACCGCGCCAACGCCGACTGCGGCAAAAATCATAAGCCGTTTGCGGGCGGCGGCGAATGTCCTGAGTTTGGCGAACCGGCCGGGGCCGGCCTCGGCCGGGGGCTCCGCCGCGGTGGCGCCGGCGATGGCGATATGGGCGGCGCGGGCGCGGTCGCGGGCGCCGGTCAGGGCATTGTCGGGCGGAGCGCTTTTGGAACGGCCCGCCTTTCCCGACGGCGCGGGCTCGCCCGAAGCGGCCTGCGCGGCGCGGCGGGCGGCGGCGATAAAACTCGATTGCGCCGTTTGGTCTGTCGGGCGCGCCAGGTCAGCGACGGGAACGTGAACACCGCCGCGGCGGCCGGGCGGCAGGCCGGAGCCGGGCTCGATCAAATCATCAAGCGCATCTTCCGCCGGCGCCGGAGGACGGGCAATGGGTTTTTCAGCCTCGCGCGGCGGCGCGGGCGCGAATTTCGGCGCTGGATCGGGCGCGGCGCGCGCAAACACAGGCGCGGCCCCGGAAGCCAGCGGCTCAGGGCGGACCTCCGCCAAGTCCTCTTCGAGCAGCGCCAGCCTGTCGACGACTTTTTCGAGCGTTTCGTGGACCGCGGTGAGCGTTGCATGGGTGCGGCGGTCGGCGGCGTCCTGCATGGAGCGCAGGTCCGCGAGATCGCGGCTGTAGCCTTCGCCCGGCAAGGCTGTTTGTTGGCGTTGCAGCGCCTCGGTGACCGTGTCGCGCGCGGCCAGCGCCGCGGCGTCAACAGCGGCGCCCCGGATATCCTCGAACCGGTGGAAGAGATCGCCGATCGTCGTCTCCAGCGAGACCAGCGCGCGGGCGCTGGCATCGCCCTTGTCGAGGCGCTCGCTGATCTGTTCCATCTGCCGCTGGAGAGCGGCGGCGTTTTGCGCGTCCTCCCGCGGCCTGCCGGCTTCAAAATGCTCGGCGAAACGCGCCATTTCCGTTTGCAGATGCCCGATGATGCCGCTGTCCGAGCGCGACTGGCCGGCGGCTTCGACTTTCTCGGCGAGACGGGCGATTTGGCCCTGAAGCGATTCAACAAGGCGCAGGTCTGTCTGCGGCGCGCCGGCGAAGGACAGGCGCTCGCCGAGCGATTGCACCATCTCCTCAAGGCGGTTGGTGTCGGCGGGCGCCGGCCGCTCCAGCTTGCCGGCGAGATCGCGCATCATGCGCTCCAGCGCGCTGGTGTCGACAGGCTCCGCGGCGGCGGGCGCCGGGCGCGCGCTCAGCGAGAGATGCACATTGTCGATGCGCTTGGCGAGTTCGTCGAACTGATCGGACGCGCCGGACTGCGATACGGCATCGTCAATTTTTGCGGACAGCACCTCAATGCGGCTTTCCAGCTGCCCGAAGAAGCCGGCGGGAAGCGACTGGTCAATGGTTTTGCGGATGTCGCCGATGCCGCGGATGACGGCGGAATCATCGGAGGCCGCCGGCGCGCGCGAGGACAGGCGCTCAACTTTTTCAGCCAGGCCGGCGATCTGACGCTCGATGTTTTCCATCGGCACGGGGGCGGCGAGGGCGCGCGCCAGAAGATCGCGCATTTCCTGCGATCTTGCGTGGATGTCGCGCAGCGCGCCGGAGTCAAGGCCCGAGGCCGCGACCGCATCGACCTTGGCGGCCATGGCGCGGATTTCCCGGCCGAGCCCCTCAAGGCCGGCGGCGGGCGCGAATTCGGCAAGCGATTGGCGGATGTCGCCGGCAAGGTCCTCGATGGGGCGCAGCAGCGTTTCACGCACGCCGGACTGGCGCGACGTCTCGACCTTTTGGCTGAGTTCGCGGATGGCGGTTTCAACGGAAGCCACTGCCTCGCGCGGCGCCAGATGCGTCAGCGCGCCGGAAATTTCGCTGATCTGGCGGCGCAGGCCGCTGATGTCGGGGAATACCGCGCCGGCTGCATTGTCGCCGGCGCTCCGGCTTGATGCGTCAATGCGCGTGCTGAGATCGCGGATGGCGGTTTCGATGGAGGCGACTGCCTCGCGCGGCGCCAGTTGCGTCAGCGCGCCGGACATTTCGCCGATCTGGCGGCGCAGGTCGCTGATGTCGGGAAAAACCGCGGCGGCGGCATTGTCTCCTGCGCTCCGGCTTGAGGCGTCCACGCGCGTGCTGAGATCGCGGATGGCGGTTTCGATGGAGGCGACAGAATCGCGCGGCGCCAGTTGCGTCAGCGCGCCGGACATGCCGTCCATCCGGCGGCGCAAATCGTCAAATTCCGGCAAAGGCGCCGGGGCCGGGCGGATCGAATCATGCCGCTCCAACACGTCGCGGCGGGTTTGCTCCAGGCGCCCGGCAAGGCCGGCGATGTCGCGCTGAAGCGCTTGCATATCGAGAGCCGGGGAGCCCGGGGAAAACGGCTCCGCATAGCCTGGCGCGGGGGGGCGGACGCTTTGCCGGGGCGGCGCGGCCCCGCCGGTGTCCAGCATGCGCTGGCGACGGGTGATCTGGGCGACCGCGTCGGCGAACGGCACCTGCGGGGCGGGCTGGCGAAACGGCGCCGCGTGATGGACGCGAGCCGCTTGATACGCCTGTGCCGGCGGCGCTTGATTTGCCTGCGGCGCTTGATGTGGCTGTGCCTGCGGCGCTTGGCGCGCCGCGCTGTCGAGCAAACGGTTCAGCTTGGCTTCAATGCGCGCGATGTCGGGCGCGGCGGGGACGGGCGTGGGCGAAGCGGCCGGGGTTTCCGGCTGCGAACGCTCGGCGATGGCGTTGATTTTACGCTCAAGCCCCCGCAGCGAGGGTTGGTCGTCTTCAATTTCGCCGCGGCGGGCGAGGGCTTCCAGCCGCGCCTCCATTTTGGCGATGGCATCGCGGGTGGACGAGGCTTCCCTTTCGTCGCGAAAAGAGGCTTCCCTCTCGTCGCGAAAAGAGTCTTGGCGCCGGGATTCCTGACCGGAAGACTCATGACGAGAAGACTCATTACGAGAAGTCTCTTGGCGGGAGGAGCTGAGACGCCGTTCAATATCCTCCAGCCGGCGCGCGACTTGCGAGATTGCATCGGCGGTGCGCTCGCCGCCGCGGCGGGCGCCGCGCTCGTACGCGCGGATCGCCTCATCGAGCGCGTATTCGGGATCGCCAAACGCGGAACGCTCGCGGCCATCGTCGTCGCCGCGCCCGCGCACGGGCGCGGGACGGCGGCGGCGCGCGAGGGATTCCCCCGGATCGGAATCATCGCGGCGCGAGGTCCGGCCCTGCGGCCGTTTTGACATTTGCGCAAGACGGGCGGTGACGGCTTCCAGCCGTCCGGATTCATCGATGTCATCGACATCCACACCGGAGGCCGCCGCCTCCTCGGAAATCACGCTGTTGAGCCATTCGCCGAGCGACATGCCGGAGCGGCGCGCCGCTTCCCGGGCCGCCTCCCGCGCATCGAAATCGACGCCTTTCACGCTCCAGGGAGCCTCTTTGTTCATATCGCTTCCGCCGGGGCGAGGAGCCCCTTGAAATAAGCCCGAACGCGGCGGCCAATGCCGACTCAAGTCGAGAGAATCGGTTGCCGCCGGTGCTGGTAACATCGCACGCCGGCAGTTTCGAGCCATCATGGTTAAGACGGGGTTAACGTTGATCGATTTTGGCACAGCGGGTTAAACCGGACCGGATTTTTCGAACGCGGCCATCAGGGTGTATCGATATGTTATTACAATTTATAGTTGCAATTTTATCGAAGGACCCGCATAATTCGAATCACTAGGCAGCGGGCTGTCCGCGGCCGCCAAAGACGTTCACCCACCGGGCGACGGGGACAAAAAATGCGCGCAGAGAACAGCGGACCGGCAGCCGTCAACACCGCCGGCCAAGACATGCAGACGATTGGCCAGCTCGCAAAATCGTTCGGCGTGACCCTGCGGGCGCTGCGTTTTTATGAGGACCGCGGGCTGATCCGGCCCTATCGCGAAGGGCCCTCGCGCTTTTACGACGGGGCGGCGCGGGCGCGTCTGCAATTGATCCTGCGGGGCAAACAGCTTGGCTTCACTTTGAGCGAAATCCGCGAAATGATATCGACCGGCGGTGACGAAACCCTGCCGGCAGCGGAATTGTCCCTCGGCGCTGAAAAAGTGCTGGCCCAGATTGATTTGCTGCAACGTCAGCGCGCCGGCATCGAACGCGCGATCATGGATCTGAAAGCGGCGCACGAAAAGATGGCGGCCGGCCATGCCGGCGCGATCTCCGCGCCCGCCGAGCGCATGCAAATGGCGGCGGCCGGCTGACTGCCGCATGTCAGCGGACGCCGCGCGGGAAGGGCGTGAAGCCTTCCCGGTTCGGCATGACCGCTTTGGGCAGGCTGCGGGCGTCCATCACGTCGCCCGCGCCGATGATGCCGTTGAGGCTCAGCAGATAGGCCGAGACCGCATAGACCTCTGAATCGCTCAGGGTTTTCGGCGCGTTCCACGGCATGGCGCGCCGCACATAATCGAACAGCGTTGTCGAATACGGCCAATAGCTGCCGATGGTCTTGACCGCCGGCTTGTCGGGCGTCCGCAACGTGCCAAAGCCGCCGACGAGGATATCGTTGGGTTTGCCCGCGCCTTTTTCGCCATGGCAGGCTTGGCATTGCGCGGCAAAGATTTTCTCCCCCTCCGCCGCCGTGCCCGAGCCCGGCGGAAGGCCCGCGCCGTTGGGGCTGATTTCGGTATTCCACGCGGCGATGTCCGCCTCCGTTGCGGGCGAACCGAATTTCGGGGCCTGCGCGAGCGCGCCGAACGAAAGACAAGCGAGCACGAACACAAGGGCTGGCTCAAACGAAGACATTCGCCGCCTCCCCTTTGTCGTTGATGCCCCAGCTTTGGATGCAATTGACGTGATATTGCCCGCGCATGCCGCGCTCGGCGAGCATGGCGGCGCGCGAGGGCTGGACCATGCCGGTCTCATCGGCGGCGCGGCTTTGCAGCACGGCGGGGGCGCCGCTCCAGTTCCACGGCATGCGGAATCGTGTGACCGCTTTCGGGAGAATGGGCTCCGCCAGCGCGGCCGGCGCCCAGCTTGCGCCGCCGTCGGCGGAAACCTCGACGGTTTTGATCCTGCCGTTGCCGGACCAGGCCATCCCCGAAATCTCATAATATCCGGGGCCTTTCAGGCCGGCGCCCGGCGAGGGCCGGGTGATGAGGGATTTAACCTCCAGCGGAAAAACGAATTGCCAGGCTTTGCCGCTGGCCAAGAGCACCGTGTATTTCGAGGTTTCGTCCTTGGTCATGACCGGGCCTGCGACAAGCTTGATCCGCCGCAGCCATTTGACGTTCATATTGCCGGAATAGCCGGGCACGAGAAGCCGCAAGGGATAGCCGTTCTCGGGCCGGATGCGCTCGCCGTTCTGATAGAGGCAGACCAGCGTGTCCTCCATCGCCTTGGCGAGGGGAATCGAGCGGCTCATGCCGGCGGAATCCGCGCCTTCGGCATAAATCCAATGGGCGCGCGGATCGATGCCGGCCTCATCCAGCAGCGTCGAAAGCTTGACGCCTGTCCATTCCGAGCAGGACAGCAGCCCGTGAATCGACTGCGCGTCGGGCGGTGGCCCCGGCGGCTGCGCCAGCGGCTGCGAAAGAAAGCCGGAATTGCCGCCGCATTCAACAAACGCGATGCGCGAGGTCATGGGATAGCGCGACAGGGCTTCAACCGTGAACACCAGCGGCTGGCGCACGAGGCCGTGAATGGCGAGACGGTGCTGAGCCGGGTCGATAGCGGGAACGCCGGCGTGACTGCGCTCGAAATGCAGGCCGGAGGGCGTGATCATGCCCTCCAGCATCGCGTGCGGCGTGCGCGAGGCGCCAATGCCCGGCGTCGCGGGATTGATGGGGGGCACCCATTTGCGAACGGCGGGGGCTTCGAATTTCGAGGGACTGCCGTAAGCGTTGAACGGCGCGCCCGGGGCCAGCGACCACGGCGGCACGGCGAGCGGCTCGGCGGCGGCTCCCGCTGACGATAGGGCGGCGCCGGCAAGGCCCGCGCCCAAAAACAAACGCCGATCCAGCAGACCGTTGCCGGCGGCGGGCTCCAGCGGCGGCGCGGGACGTTTCGACATGGGCGTCTCCCTGGCATGGCGCCCGGCTGCGCGGGCTAAAGGGCATATTCGCCGGGGGCGCGGGGTTTGTCACGGGGGGCGGCAATTCAGGAGCCCTGCCCCCGATGCTCACATCCGCCAAAGCAGCGGCATCGCCCGCCCAAACCCTTCCCCGTTAATCCGGCGTGATGCCCGCCGCTTTGATTTGGCGGCCCCAATTGTCGAGATCGTCGCGGATGAACCGGGCGAATTGCTCCGGTTCCATATCAATTTGTTCCAGCGTTGCCGTGTCAAAAAGTTTCAGCGCTTCGGGCGCGCGCAGCGCCAGCGCGACGCCTTCTCTGATTTTTGTGACAGCGGGCGCCGGCAGATTGGCGGGTCCGAACAGGCCCCACCAGGACCCTGTGGAAAAACCGGGAAAGCCGGATTCGGCGATCGTCGGCAAATCGGGCCGGCGCGCTGAGCGTTTGGCGCCTGCCGCCGCGAGGATGCGGATCGTGCCGGCGCGCGCATGTCCCTCGATATTGCCCATGTTGACAATCAGCGAGGCGATCTCGTTTTGCAAAAGCGCGGTGACCGCCGGGGCCGAGCCTTTGTAGGGAATGTGCTCGATGCGCGTTCCCGTGCGCAGCTTGAAATCCTCCATGGCGACATGCGCATACGTGCCGTTGCCGAACGAGCCGTAGTTAAGCTCGCCGGGTTTTGATTT
>JANYFM010000228.1 GCA_025362655.1 Hyphomicrobiales bacterium
CGCTGGCGCTGGCCCGCGCCCGCTCTTTTGATGCGCCCAAAATGGACTGGCCCGCGGATATTCCCGCCTCGGTCCGCGCCCGGGAGGAGAATGTGCTGCGCGGCGACATCGCCCAGCTTCAGGCGGGCGTCGAGAGCTTTGCCGCCCAGCGGCGCCAGAAAGACGCGGAGCGCCAGCGCCTTGTGGATACCATCGCCTCGCAGCGGCAATTGCTGACGATCCAGCAGCAGCGCGTCGATATGCGAACGACGCTGGAAAAGACCAAGGCCGGCTCGCTCGCCAGCCTGATTGACGCGCGCGAAACGATCCAGCAGCAGCGCATCACCCTGGCGCAGCAAACCGGGCAGCTTGCCGAGACGATCGCGGCGGCCGAGACGCTGGAGCGCGACACGACCAAGCTGTTCGAAACCTTCACAGCGGAAAACGGCCAGAAGCTCGCGGACGCCGAGAAGCAGGCCGATGAAACCGGGCAGCGGCTGGTGAAAGCCCAAATCCGCGCCGCCAATATGACGCTGCGCGCGCCCGCCTCCGGCACGGTGCAGAGCTCGACGATCACCACCATCGGCCAGGTGGTGATGCCCGGCGAGGAGGTGATGCGGGTGGTGCCCGATGATTCCGGGTTTGAAATCGAATGCTATCTGCCCAACAAGGACATTGGTTTTGTCGCGGCAGGCCAGGATGCGATCGTCAAGATCGAATCCTTTCCCTTCACCCGCTACGGCTCGCTGACCGCCAAAGTGACGCGGGTCAGCCAAGAGGCGATTCCCGAGCCCGAGGCGCAGCAGATTGAGGCGAGCGCGGGAAAATCAACCAGCCGCAACACGGTTCTGGGCGGCGCGCAGCGCGTGCAAAACCTGGTGTTTCCGCTGACGCTGAAGGCGGATCAAACCTCCATCAACGTTGATGGCACGGCGATTCCCATCTCCAACGGCATGGCGGTCGCGGTGGAGATCAAAACCGGGGAACGGCGCATCATCGACTATATTTTCTCGCCGCTGGTCGAAGTCAGCTCGCGCGCCCTGAAAGAGCGCTGAACGCAAAAGCCGCGTCGATGGCTTTGGCCAGAGCTTGGGAATCGAAGGGTTTTTGCAGGATGGGCCGCGACCGCCAGGGCTCGGCTATGCCGTGCACGCCATAGCCGGTGGCAAAAATGAGCGGCAAGCCTCTTGCCACGACGGCTTCGGCGACCGCGTAGGTCGTCGCGCCGTTGAAATTGATGTCGAGGATGGCAATATCAAACGGCGCCTCCCGCGCCGCCTCAAGGGCCGCGTCCAGCCGGCGGGCGGTGAAAGCGCAGTTGTGGCCGATTTCGGCAAGCATGTCCTCCAGCAGCATGAGGATCAGCGATTCATCCTCGACGACAAGGGCGCGCAGGCCTTTGGGGACGGGGGCTGCGCTCAAACGGGCTTCTCCGGCAAAGGCGCGTCGAATTCGCAGATAAATCCGGCAGCCTCGTATTTCAGCGTCACCTGCGCGCCCAGATCGTCCGAGAGAACGCCCCGCACCAGCCGCGTGCCAAAGCCGGGGCGCGTTGGCGGCTCAACAGGCGGCCCGCCGCTTTCGGTCCAGCAAAACGCAAGGCGCCTTCCGCCTGCGCCGGCTTCGATGCGCCAGACGATATCGACGAGGCCCTCCGCATTTGACAGCGCGCCGTATTTTGCCGCGTTGGTGCAAAGCTCATGCAGGGCGAGGGCCAGCGCCAGCGCGCCGCGCGGGGCGAGACGGACCGGAGGGCCGGCGCATCGGAACCGCGCGGCGCCCTCCATTTGGTGCGGAGCGATAACCCGCTCAGCGATATCAGCAAGGCCGGCGTCCTCCCAACTGGAGACGGTGAGGATATTATGGGCCTCCGAAAGGCCGATCATGCGCGCCGTGAATGTGCGCACCGCCTGCGCGTGGGCCTCGCCGCGGAACGTGTGGGCGGCGATCGACTGGATCGTCGCCAGCGTGTTCTTGACGCGGTGATTGAGCTCGTTGATCAGGGTGCGCTGGCGCGCCTCGGAACGCCGGCGCCCGGAAATATCCGTGTAGATCGCCGAGGTTCCCCGCGTTCCGTCGGACATGCGCACAGTGCTCGCGGAAATCAGCACGTCGATGCGCCTGCCGTCTTTGGCCACACGAACCGTCTCAAGCTGAATGGAGCCGAGGCGGGCCATCGTATCGACGATCCGCGCGTGATCGTCCAATTCATCCGGCACCAGCATTTTCAGCGATTTGCCGACAGTCTCCGCGGCGGTGTAGCCAAACATCCGCGCCGCGCCGGCGTTCCAGGTCAGGATCGTGCCGCCAGGCGCGACGCTGATGATCATGTCGCGCGAGGTCTCAACAACGGCGGAAAGGCGGGCCTGCGCCTCCTCGGCGCGCACTCCGTCTGTGATATCAACGGCCAGCCCCGTGATGCGCGCGGGTTTGCCGTCCGCGCCGAAAGCGGCCGCGCCCCGCAGGGCCAGCCAAAGTGTTTCGCCATCGGGCCGCGCAAAGCGGAATTTCGGCTCGTAGCCGGGCGCGGCGGGGGAAATCTTTTTTAAATCCTCGAGAGCCCGGGCGAGGTCATCGGGATTTATGCGGGAGCGGATATGCGCGCCGCTGATGGGTCCGCCCGCGGCGCCCTCCAACCCGAGCATGGCGGCGCCGCTGCCGCTCGGAGATATCGTGTCCGCGGCGATGTCGATGGTGAACACGAACGCGCGCCCCGCCCGCAATGATTCCTGCAGCCAGTCCTCGCTTTCGCGCAGCTTCTCCCGGCTTTCGCGCAGCTGCCGGCTCGCCGCGCCCAGCGAGCGCGCGACCTCATTGACCTCGCGCAGCGGCGTCGGCGCAAACTCAGCCATCTCATTGCGGCGCAATCCTTCGCCGGCGCTTGCCAGCGCGCGGATTGATGAGGATATGCGCCGCCCTGTCGCGAAGGCAAACAATAGGCCCAGACCGCTGCTGGCAAGGCCGAGCATGGCGAGATCGCGCAGCGCGCGGTTGACCGGCGCGGTGACGGAGGCTTCCGGCGCCATCACGCCGACGCGCCACAGTGTTTGCGCGCTCTCGATCATCGCGCCGACCATGGCCCGGCCATCCCCGTCCGCGCCCCGCGACATTCCCGAGGAATCAGGAGACGAGGCGGTGAAGGGATGTCTGGAGCCGGCCGTTTCGTTCCGGCCGCCGTAGTTTGCGACGTAAACATTGTTGCGGTCGACGATAAAGGCGCTGGCATCGCCGGACAGCCGGAACTCGCGCAGAAGGGCGCTGAAATGGCCTGTCGGCAGGTTGGCTTGAAGGATATAGGCGACCTCGCCGTTTCGCAGAATGGGTATCGCGGCGGCCGCCGAGGGACCGCCGCGCGTCACGCCGTCCGCAACATTCGACATGACCGGGCGCTTGTCCCGGATCACCTCGGCGTCATGGTCGCGCACGACGGAGAAAAACGACTCGGGAGCGCCGAACCCGGAGCGGGCGTTCATCAGCATTTTGCCGGTCGTGTCGCGAAGCGTGATGTTGACGCCGGGCATCGCCTGAATGGTCGAGGCTTGCTCATGCACGCGGGCAAAATCATCCTGCTTCATGGCCGGCGAGGCGGCGACCGCCTCCAGCAGCGTCACGAGAATGTTGAATTCGCGGTCGAGCACAACCGAGATTTGGCCGGCGGTCTGGCGAAGCTCCGCTTCGATGCGGCCGCGTTCGGCCTGTGCCTGGCGCCAAATCAGATAGCTGGAAAATGCCAGCAGCGGGAGAGAGAGGCCGATGGTCAGGATTGCCAGGAAGGCGCGCGTCGAGATGCCCTCAGTCAGAGGGGCGGCGTCCATCCGGGCGGGTTCGCCCGCGCGCGCGGCGCTGGCGCGCGGAGGCCGCGCCGCCGTATCACCGGACCTCGATCCGCCGTCAAATCGTGCGTAAACCTTCATACCCGATGCTCCCGCGCAGGGCTCGCTTAGGGTAAGCCAAGGCGGGCGGCGAGGCCAGCGCCTTTGCTTTGCACCGGCAATTACCGCCGGCCTTAAGCCTTTTCGATCGGGCGCATCAACGTTCCGCGCGG
>JANYFM010000239.1 GCA_025362655.1 Hyphomicrobiales bacterium
GAAAATAAAGGACGCATCGCGGCTCCAATGGGATCGTGGAACTAGAGAATGCGGGATGCGCGTTTACGAAAGGTTAACCATGTTTTTGCGCCATGGCGGAGCCTGCCTGTCAACCATGGCGGAGCCTGCCCGCCAACCGTGCCGGAGTTTAGCGGTTCACGCGGCTCCGGCAAAGCCGCCTGTTTGTGACAGGGGGGCCGCAAAGGCGGGCCGATGCCGGATGCGCCGCCCCGCGCCTTTCTAATCGGCGAAAACCACTGTCTTTTTCCGGTTGAGCATCACCCGGTCCTCCAGATGATAGCGCAGCGCGCGCGCCAGCACGCGCCGCTCGATGTCGCGCCCCTTTCGCACGAGATCGTCGGGCGTGTCGCGGTGCGAAATGCGCTCGACGTCCTGCTCGATGATCTGGCCCTCGTCGAGATCGGCGGTGACGTAATGGGCGGTCGCGCCGATCAGCTTGACGCCGCGGTCATGGGCCTGCGTGTATGGGCTCGCGCCCTTGAAGCCGGGCAAAAAAGAATGATGAATGTTGATGCAGCGCCCGGCCAGCCGCGCGCTGAGGCCGTCCGACAATATTTGCATATAGCGCGCGAGAACCACGACATCCGTCTTTGAATCGCGGATCAGCTCCCACAGGCGCGCCTCCTGGTCCATCCTGGTCTGCTTCGTCACCGGCAGATAATGGAAGGGAATGCCCTCAAGATCGAGATGGGCATAGGCCTCGCGCGGGTGATTGGCGGCGATGGCGGAAATTTCCATGTTCAACTCTCCGATCCGCCAGCGGTAAATCAGGTCCGCGAGGCAATGATCGAATTTCGACACGAGAATCATCACGCGCTTTTTTTCGCCGCGGGCGCGCAGGCTTGCGGTCATGCCGAACTTCGCCTCGATGGCGGCAAAGCCCGCGCGCAGCGCCGCGAAACCCGCTTCCCCCGCCGCGTGGTCAAACACAACGCGCATGAAAAACGCGCCGGTGTCGAGCGCGTCGAACTGCTGGGCGTCGAGAATGTTGCAGCCATGCTCGAACAGACAAGCGGTGACGCCGGCGACGATGCCGGGCCTGTCAGGGCAGGAGAGCGCAAGAACGTATTGCGTGCCGGGCATCAGGATTTCTTTTCAAAAAGCGGCGGAAGGCGCGGAGTCTTGACACGGCGGCGGGGCGGGTTCAAGGCCGAATCCCGCGCCAAAACCGCGCTGGATTCGTCCTGTAGCCGCGGTCTGACCCATGACATTTGACCTGCTCATCATCGGCGGCGGCATCAACGGCTGCGGGCTTGCCCGCGACGCGGCGGGCCGCGGATTGAGCGTCGCGCTGTTCGAAAAAGGCGATCTCGCCGGGGGGACGTCGTCGGCATCCACCAAGCTCATTCACGGCGGGCTGCGCTATCTTGAATATTTTGAGTTCCGGCTGGTGCGCGAGGCGCTGGCGGAGCGCGAGACGCTGCTGGCCATCGCGCCGCATATCATCCGGCCGATGCGTTTCGTGCTGCCGCATCACGAGGGCCTGCGGCCGGCATGGATGCTGCGGCTCGGCCTGTTTGTCTATGATCATCTTGGCGGGCGCAGGCTGCTGCCGGCGACCCGCGGGCTTGATTTGCGCGGGGACCCCGCCGGCGCGCCGCTGGAAAACCCGGGAGCGCGGGCTTTCGAATATTCCGACTGCCGGGCGGACGACGCGCGGCTCGTCACGCTCAACGCTGTCGATGCGGCGGAGCGCGGGGCGCTGATTGAAACGCGCGCGCGTGTGGTCTCGGCAAAGCGCGATGGCGGCATATGGCGGGGCCGAATTGAATCGAACGGCGGCGCGCGGGAGGTGGAAGCGCGCGTCATCGTCAACGCGGCGGGCCCGTGGGCCGGCGATGTGCTGGAGGGAGTCCTGGGCCAAAGGTCCGGCGCAAAGCTGCGCCTCGTTCAGGGCAGCCACATCGTCGTGCCCAGACTGTATGATCATGACCGCGGCTATATTTTTCAAAACGCCGACGGGCGCATCGTATTCGCCATTCCCTTCGAGGGGGATTTCACGCTGATCGGCACCACCGACCGCGATTGGAGCGGGCCGCCGGAGAATGTCAGCGCAAGCGCGGAGGAGATCGATTATCTCTGCGCGGCGGCGAATGAATATTTCCGCCGCAAAATCACGCCCGCCGATGCCGTGTGGAGCTATTCGGGCGTGCGGGCCCTGCGCGATGGCGGCGGGGCCAAAGCGCAGGCGGCCCCGCGCGATTATTTTCTGGAGCTGGACCGCGGCCCGGACGGCGCGGGCGCGCCGGTTCTCAGCATTTTCGGCGGCAAGATCACAACGTACCGGCGGATGGCGGAGCGCGCGCTGGAGGCGCTGGCGCACTGCCTGCCCAAGGCGGGAGCGCCCGCGTGGACAGCCGGCGCGCCTCTGCCGGGCGGTGATTTTGCGGTCGATGGCTTTGAGGTTCTTCTGGCGCGGCTGCGCGCGGGGCACAGCTATCTCGATCCTACGACCGCGCGCCGCCTCGCGGGCGCCTATGGCACAAGGGCCTTCGCGCTGCTCGAAGGCATAACCAGCGGGGCCGGGCTTGGCGTTCATTTCGGCGCCGGCCTTTATGAAGCGGAGGTTGTCTGGCTCATGGAGCGCGAGCGGGCGTTCAGCGCTGACGATGTGTTGTGGCGGCGTTCAAAGCTGGGGCTCCGGCTGAGTGCGGCGGAAACTGCGCGCCTTGGCGAATGGATGGCCGCAGCGGCTAAGCGCTGAGCCCGCAGGCCGCGGCGAGAGCCCTGAAACTTTCCCCTTGGGACTTGGCATCCCTGGCAATTCCCGTGATCGCGGCCCCCGGCAGAAACCGCGCCAGCGCCGCGCGGGTTTCCGCAAGACTCACACTGCTTTGAGGGCTTTCGCTCACAGCGAGCGCGCGCAACTCAAGGCCCGCTCCCCGCATCGCGGCCGCCGCGGTCAGCGCGTGGCTGATGGCGCCCAGATACGTGCCCGCCACCAGCAGCGCGGGGCATCCCAGCGCGCGCATCCAGTCAAGGCCCGTCGCGTCCTCCGCCACCGGAGACATCAGCCCGCCCGCGCCCTCAATCAGCAGAGGCCCCGGCGCTTGCGCCATGCGCGCGCGGCAAAACGCGGCAAGCTCCGCAAGATGCAGGCTGCGCCCCTCGCGCCGCGCCGCGATGTCGGGCGACAAAGGCGCGGCGAACCGCCAGGGGCAGATGGCCGCGATATTCTCAGCGCTGGCGGGCAGCTCCATGGCGGCGAGCAGAACACCCGCGTCGCTGGCCGCGGCGGCTTGCGGGTCGAACCCGCTGGCGACAGGCTTTATCGCGCGCGCATCGGCGCCCGCGGCGCGAAGATGGCGCAGCAGCCCCGCGCATACAAAGGTCTTGCCGATATCCGTGCCGGCCCCGGCGATGAAAAGCGCGCTCACGCGGCGAGCGCCTGAAGGCGCCGTTGCAGCGCGCCCGCGAGGCGGCGGATATCGTCCTCTTCATGCGCCGCGCAAAATGTCACGCGCAGCCGCGACGTGCCGGCCGGAACGGTTGGCGGGCGGATCGCGCCGACCAGAAAGCCGTCCTCCTCCAGCGCGGCGGAAAGCGCCATCGCGCGCCGCTCATCACCGATGATGACAGGCACAATCGCGCTGGCCGCCTCCGGCAGGCCCATCAGCCGCGTGAACAGCCGGGCATTCGCCAGCGGCTTTTCCACCAGCGCGGAATCACTGGTGAGGATTTCCAGCGCCGCAAGCGCGGCCGCGGCGCTGGCGGGCGGCAGTCCCGTGGAATAAATCAGCGTGCGCGCCCGCGTTTTGATGAGGTCAATCACCGGCGCGGAGGCGCAAAGATAGCCGCCGTAACTGCCGAGCGCCTTCGACAGCGTGCCGATTTGCAGCGGCACGGCGCCCTTCGCGCGCGCCCCCCGGCCGCCGTTGATAACGCCGAGGCCATGCGCGTCATCAATCATCAGCCAGGCGTCATGCGCGCGCGAAAGCCCCGCCAGTTCGTCAACCGGCGCCAGATCGCCGTCCATCGAAAACACGCCTTCGCTGGCGATCAGGCAGCGCGCATGCGCCGCGCGGCGCGCGCGCAGCAGCGCGGCGAGATCATCCGTATCGTTATGGCGGAAGTTCAGCACAAGCGCGCCCGACAGCCGCGCGCCGCTCCAGATGGAGGCATGGGCCAGCTCATCCAGCAGAATGAGGTCGGCCTTTCCCATCAGCGCGGGGACCACCCCGGCATTGGCGAGAAAGCCCGAGCCGAACACGCAGGCGGCCTGCGCGCCCTTGAACGCCGCGAGGCCGTCCTCAAGCGCGCCCAACAGCGGGTGATCGCCGGTCACCAGCCGCGAGGCGCAGGCCCCCGCGCCATGCGCGTCGATGGCGGCTTTGGCGGCCCCGCGCACACGCGGGTCCTGGCTGAGATTGAGGTAATCGTTGCAGGAAAAGCTGAGGAGCGCGCGCCCGCCGCGCGCCAAGCGGATTCCATCCATCCGCCGGGCGGGAACCAGCGCGCGTTTGAGGCCGCGGGCATCAAGACCGGCCAGCTTTTCGCGCGCGAAATCGTCGATGGAGGGCATTTCTTCCATGGGGCTGAATGGGCCGAAGCCGGACGCGCTTGCCCCTGCGACACTAAAGAGGCATGTAGGGGCGCGCAACCGGAACCCCCCGATGAACGCCGTCCCGCAGTCCCTGCATCGCTCTGAATCCGGCGACGTCCGCACCGATTGGACGCGCGCGGAAATCCGCGCCCTGTTCGATCTGCCGTTTCCGGAGCTGATGTTTCAGGCGCAGAGCCTGCACCGGCGGTATTTTGACCCCGCGAAGGTGCAGCTTTCGACGCTGCTCTCCATCAAGACGGGCGGCTGCCCCGAGGACTGCGCTTATTGCCCGCAGAGCGCGCAATATGACACCGGGGTGAAAGCTTCGAAACTGCTCGACCGCGAAACCGTGCTGAGCGCGGCGCGCGAAGCGCTGGCGGGCGGCGCGACGCGCTTTTGCATGGGCGCGGCCTGGCGCTCGCCCAAAGACCGCGACATCGACGGCCTCTGCGGCATCGTTGATGAGGTGAAAGCGCTGGGGCTTGAGACCTGCATGACGCTGGGCATGCTGACGCGCCCGCAAGCCGACAGGCTAAAGAGCGCGGGCCTCGATTATTACAATCACAACCTCGACACGTCGCCGGAGTTTTACGGCGAGGTCATCACCACGCGGACCTATCAGGACCGGCTCGACACGCTGGCCCATGTGCGCGGCGCCGGCATGAGCGTGTGCTGCGGCGGCATCGTCGGCATGGGCGAGAGCGTTGAGGACCGCGCCGGCATGATCCACGCGCTGGCCACCCTGCCAACGCATCCCGAGAGCGTGCCGATCAACCTGCTCGTGCAGGTGGAGGGCGCGCCGCTGCATGGCGCGGGGCGCGTTCACCCGATTGATTTTGTCCGGACAATCGCCGCCGCGCGCATCACCATGCCGCGCTCGATGGTGCGCCTGTCAGCGGGCCGCGAGGATATGAGCGACGAGACGCAGGCTTTGTGCTTTCTCGCGGGCGCCAATTCGATTTTCAGCGGCGACAGGCTGCTGACGACGCCCAATCCCGCCGGGGACCGCGATGCGGCCCTGCTCGCCCGCCTGCGAATGGCCACCGATGCCAAAGCCGGAAGCGCCTGATCCCGAATGGCTGGCGCGCGGCGCGGCCCATGTGTGGCTGCCCTATTCGCAGATGAAGCGCGCCGCGCCCGCTTTGGCGGTGGCGCGCACGCGGGGATCGCGGATTTATCTCGCGGACGGGCGCGAACTCATCGACGGCATCGCCAGCTGGTGGACCGCGTGCCACGGCTACAATCATCCGCATATCGCGCAAGCCGCGCGCGCCCAGCTTGAACTCATGCCGCATGTGATGTTCGGCGGCCTGGCGCATGAGCCGGCTTACACGCTGGCGGAGCGGCTCTCGGCGCTGCTGCCCGGCGATTTGGAGCGGGTTTTTTTCACCGAATCCGGCTCCGTCGCGGTTGAAGTCGCCATTAAGATGGCGCTGCAATATTGGATGAACCGCGGCGTTGCCGGGCGGCGCAAGCTGCTGGCGTTCCGCGGCGCCTATCACGGCGACACCTTTGCGACGATGGCGGTGTGCGATCCAGAGGAGGGGATGCACGCGCTGTTCAAAGGCGCGCTGGCGGAGCATGTGATTGCGGACCTGCCGCGCGACACCGCGGGGGAGGGCGTACTGCGGGGGCTGCTCGCCGCGCATTCCCATGAGCTGGCGGCGATTATCGTCGAGCCGCTCGTTCAGGGCGCGGGGGGGATGCTGTTTCACGACGCGGAGGTGTTGCGGCGGCTGCGGCGCCTTGCCGACGAATTCGGGCTGCTGCTGATATTCGATGAAATCTTCACCGGCTTTGGGCGCACGGGCGCAATGTTCGCCTGCGATGCCGCCGGCGTTGTGCCCGACATCGTCACCCTGTCGAAAGCGCTGACGGGAGGCACGCTGCCGCTGGCGGCAACCGTGGCGCGCCGGCATGTGTTTGACGCCTTCTGGTCCGATGATCCCGCGCACGCGCTGATGCACGGGCCCACCTATATGGGCAACGCGCTCGCCTGCGCCGCCGCGAACGCCTCGCTGGATTTGTTTGAGCGCGAGCCGCGATTGGAGCAGGCCGCGCGAATATCCGAAATGCTTAAGGAGGGGCTGGAGCCCTGCCGCGGATTGCCGGGCGTGAAAGACGCGCGCGTGCTCGGCGCCATTGGCGTGGTGGAGTTCGAGCGCGAGCCCGACCGGCGCGCTTTGCAGCAGCGCCTTATAGAGCGCGGCGTGTGGGTCCGGCCGTTCGGACGGATTGTTTATCTGACGCCGGCGCTGACGATCGGCGAGCGCGATCTGACGGCGTTGACAGGCGCCGTGCGCGACGCATTAAGCGCGGGCGGGAGAGACCCGTGACCTCAGCCATCAACATTCCCGTTTATAGCGATGCGCCCGTCGTGAACACCGTCGTCGATGCGGAACGCCTCGCCGCCATCGCCGAAACCGCCCCCCGCCTTGACGCATCGTTCCAGCCGCGCTTATCAACGCCGGAGCTATTCCCGCGGAGCCCGCCATGACCGAAGTTCTCCTTTGCGCCGGGGCGCGCACGCCGGTCGGGCGATACGGCGGCGCGCTCTCCGGCGTCAGGCCTGACGATCTGCTGGCGCATGTCATCCGCGCGGTCATGGCGCGCGCGCCCTCTCTGCCGGCCGCCGCTATCGATGAGGTGTTCGCGGGCTGCGCCAATCAATCGGGCGAGGACAACCGCAATGTCGCGCGCATGGCGGTTTTGCTGGCGGGCCTGCCGGTTGAGGTTCCCGGCGTCACGCTCAACCGGCTCTGCGGATCGGGAATGGACGCCATCGGCTCGGCGGCGCGCGCCATCCGCGCCGGCGAGATCGGGGTGGCCATCGCCTGCGGCGTCGAGAGCATGTCGCGCGCGCCTTTCGTCATGGGCAAGGCGGCGGAAGCGTTCGCGCGCAACCCGGAGATTTTCGACACGACACTCGGCTGGCGCTTCATCAACCCCGCGCTGAAGGCGGCCTTCGGTGTCGACGCCATGGGCGAGACGGCGGAAAATTTAGCGGAGGAGCGGCGGATTTCGCGCGCCGATCAGGATGCTTTTGCGCTGCGCAGCCAGGACAAAGCGGCGCGCGCCATCGCTTCGGGACGGCTCGCGCGCGAGATCGCGCCTTATGGAATCACCGACCGCAAAGGCGCTGTCACCGAAGTCTCGCGGGACGAGCATCCGCGCGGGACAACACTGGAAAAGCTCGGCGCGCTCAAGGCGATTTTCCGCAAGGGCGGCAGCGTCACGGCGGGCAATTCGTCCGGGCTGAATGACGGCGCGGCGGCTGTGATTGTCGCCTCGCGCGCGGCGGCGGAGAAATACGGGCTGGCGCCGCTGGCGCGCATCTCCGGCATGGCGACGGCGGGCGTGCCGCCGCGCATCATGGGTTACGGCCCGGTGCCGGCGGCGCAAAAGCTGATGACGAGGCTGGGGCTGACAATATCCGATTTCGGCGCCATCGAGTTCAACGAAGCCTTTGCCGCGCAGGCTTTGGCCTGCATGCGCGGCCTCGGCCTGCCCGATGACGCGGAGCCTGTGAACCCCAACGGCGGCGCCATCGCCATTGGCCACCCCCTGGGCATGTCGGGCGTGCGCATTGTTTATTCGGCGGCGCTGGAAATGAATGACCGCGGGGCAAAGCGCGCGCTGGCGGCGATGTGCATCGGGGTCGGTCAGGGCATCGCGCTGGCGCTCGAAAGCGCCGCCTGAAACGCAGGGAAAAATTCCATGAGAGTCGCGCTTATTCAAATGAACTCCGGCTCGGACAAGGCCGCCAATCTTGAATCGGCGCGGACCCTGATCGAACAGGCCGCGGCGGAAGAAAAGCCTGACTGGCTGTGCCTGCCGGAAGTCTTCGATTTCATGGGCGGCACGGGGGAGCAGAAACGCGCGGCGGCGGAAACGCTGCCTGGCGGACCCGCTTACACGATGCTGCAAAGCCTCGCGCGCAGGCTCGGAATTTTCATCCATGCGGGCTCGATTTTGGAGACGATCGAGGGCGAGACGCGCGTCGGCAACACAACGCTGGTGTTCAACCGCGAAGGCGCGGAAATCGC
>JANYFM010000248.1 GCA_025362655.1 Hyphomicrobiales bacterium
CCATCGGCGGCAATCTCTCCACCAATGCTGGCGGCACCGCGGTTATCACATACGGCAATGCGCGCGATCTCGTCACCGGCCTTGAGGTTGTGCTGGCGGACGGGCGCATTATGTCCACCCTCTCGAAGCTGAAAAAGGACAACACCGGTTACGATCTCAAGCACCTGTTCATGGGCTCGGAGGGCACGCTGGGCATTATCACCGCCGCTGTGGTGAAACTGTTCCCCAAGCCCCGCTCGCGCGAGACCGCCTTTGTCGGCGTCGCCGATCCGCATAAGGCGACCGCCTTCCTCGGACTGGCGCAGGCGATGGCGGGCTCGGATGTCAAAACTTTTGAGCTGATGCCGCGCATCGGCATTGAATTCATGCTGAAGCACTGCGCCGGCACGCGCGAGCCGATGGGCGCGGTTCATGCCTGGTATGTGATGATCGAGCTTGCCTCGCAGCTTGAACAGGGCCTCGGCGGGGCCATGCTGGCGCTGCTGGAGAGCGCGGCGGAAAAGGGTTTGATTGACGACGCCGTCGTCGCGGCCTCGCTCGAACAGCGAAAATATTTCTGGCGCGTGCGCGAGCTGCTGGCCGAAGCGCCCAAATACGAGGGCGGCTCCATCAAGCACGATATCTGCGTGCCTGTGTCGAAAGTCGCGGTGTTCCTTGATGAGGCGCGCGAGGCTTGCGCGCGGATGATCCCCGGCGCCCGGCTTGTCGCTTTCGGCCACCTCGGCGACGGCAACATGCACACCAACCTTACCCAGCCGGCGGGCGCGGACAAGCAGGCGTTTCTGGACCGTTGGATTGAAGTCAACGCCGCCGTGCACGCCATAGTCGCCAAATACGAGGGCTCGATTTCCGCCGAACACGGCATCGGCGTGCTGAAACGCGATCTGCTGCCCGGCGTCAAAGACCCTGTGGCGATGGAGGTCATGCGCGCCCTGAAAAACACGCTGGACCCGCGGGGCATCCTCAACCCCGGCAAAGTCCTGGCTTAGGCGCTCAGCGGCGGTGTTTCGCCAACAGCGCCGGCAGGATCGTTGAATAATCGTCGGTCCAGGGCCAGTTCGCGCGATTGGCTTCGAGCCTCGTCCAGCCGCTGCCCTGCGCCGCGAGCGCGCCCAGATGTTTCGCGTCGCGCGCGATCACAGCGGCGAGGCTTGGGGTGCGGAAATCGGCATCATCCGGCGCGACAGCCTCGTCGCGCCGCATATAGGCGGCAAGCCCGAGATCCGCGGCGATGCGCGCCACAATGCCGGAAAATTCCATCGTGTTGTTGGATATATGCAGGGCTATCAGCCCCTCCGGCGCCAGTTTGCTCAAATAAAGCTGGAACGCCTCGCGGGTCAGCAGATGCACAGGAATCGCGTCGGAGGAGAAAGCATCGACAACAATAATGTCATTCGCGGCCGGCCCGCGCGCCAGTGTCAGCCGCGCATCGCCGGTGACAAACCGCGCCTGAGGCGCGCAATCGCTCAGGAAGCGGAATTTGCCAGAATCGCGGGCCAAATGAATCACCAGCGGATCGATCTCAAAAAATGTCACGGGCTCGCCGGCGCGCATGTGGCAGGCGAGCGCGCCCGCGCCTAGGCCGATGAAGGCCGCTTGGCCGATGCTTCCGTGAGCGGCGCGCGCGGCGCTGACGGCCTCGCCCAGCGGGCCCTTCATCGCGTAATACGTGGTTGGAACGGGGCGGCCTGAAGCCACGCTGCCATCGGGATTGCGGATGCGGATCGCGCCATGCAGCGTGGTTCCGTGCGCCAGTGTTCGAAACGCGCCGCCCCGCGCCGCTTCGACGCGGTGCACGCCAAAAAAGGATCGGAACGTCTCATAGCGCGGGTCCAGCTTTTCCATCAGCATGATGCCAAGGGTCGCCGACAGCGCGGCGACGGCGACACGCCCGGCGTCCCGCCAATGGAACAGCACGAGCGCGGCTATCACGCCCGCCAGCAGCGTCGGCGCCCATTCGATCCGCGCGCCCTGCGACAGCGCGAAGGCTGCCGCCGGCGGCGCGCAGGCGCCGAGGGCCAGCTTGATCCGCGCCGGCTTCGACAGCGCCATTA
>JANYFM010000114.1 GCA_025362655.1 Hyphomicrobiales bacterium
CGCGACATTGGCGAAAATGCCGAACACGCCATAGGTCATAAGCATGTAGACGATGACAAGAACGCCGGCGATGTAAGCGGCTTTCTTGCCGGCATCGATCGAATCCTGGCCGAGGCCCGGCCCCACGGTGCGCTCCTCCACGATATTCATCTTCGCGGGCAGAGCGCCGGCGCGCATGAGGATTGAGAGATTGTTGGCCTGCTCAACGGTGAAGCTGCCGGAAATCTGTCCCGAGCCGCCGGTGATCGGCCCCAAAATGCGCGGCGCGGAGATGACTTTGCCGTCGAGCACGATAGCGAAGGGTTTGCCCACATTGGCCGCGGTGACTTCGCCAAAGCGCTGGCCGCCGCGGATATTGAATTTGAAATTGACGATGGGCTGCGACGTCCGCTGGTCAAACCCCGGCTGCGCGTCGGTGAGGTCCTCTCCCTGCACCATCACCTGCTTTTCCACGGGGTAGGTGCCGGTGACGCGGCCGTCTTTGTCGAACTCGCTGAGCATATCGACATCGCCCGGATTGTATCCGGGGTCGGCGACAAGACGGAATTCGAGCTTGGCGGTGGAGCCGAGCAAATCCTTGAGCTTGTTGGTATCCTGCAATCCCGGCACCTGCACAAGCACGCGGTCATTGCCCTGGCGCTGGATGTTGGGCTCGACGGTGCCAAGCGCGTCGATGCGGCGGCGGATGACTTCGATCGCCTGGTCGGCGGCCTTTTTGGTTTTCTCGGCGAGGCCCGCGTCGGTGATGGTCATGCGCACGAGGCCGTCGGCATCCTCGGTTATTTCGACCGGCGGCGAGCCGAGGGTCCCCAGCGAATTGAGCGCGCCTTGGGAAAGCGCGCGCAGTTTGGGCAGCGCCTTGGCGCGGTCTCCCGTATCGGGAATGCGGAATTGGACCGCCCGCCCCTGCGCGCCGATGCCGCCGGAGAGGCGGATGTTCTCCTCGCGGAAAATGCGGCGCGTGTCGTCGCGCAGATTGCTGAGGTAGGTCTTCAGCACATCGGACTGATCGACCTCCAGCAGGATATGCGCGCCGCCCTGCAAATCGAGGCCGAGCACCACCTGCTCCACCGGCAAAAACCCCGGCAGCGCTTTTTTGAGCGCGGCGGCGCTCTCCTTTGTCATCAGGCTCGGCACGATCACAAGGAAGGCGGCGAGGGTCATGCCGATGATGGAAAAGATTTTCCAGCGGGCGAAGCGGAACATGGTTTCACTGTCTCTTGAATGGACGCGGCAAAACGCTCAAAGCGCGGCGGGGGCCGCTTACTCTTTGACCGGCTCGCCCTTGGAGCGCACTTCAGAGACCAGCGCGCGAAGCTGGCGTATTTTGACGTTCGGCGCGATCTCGATCTCGACCTCGTTGTCATCAAGGGTGCGGGAAATTTTGCCGATAATGCCGCCCGCCGTCGTCACGGTGTCGCCGCGGCGCAGATTTTTCACGAGGTCCTGCTGAGATTTGGCGCGCTTTTGCTGGGGCCGCAGGATGAGGAAATACATGATGACGAGGATGATCGCGAACGGCGCCATCTGCATCACGAGGTCAGAGGCGCCGGGGGCCGCGGCGCCCTGGGCATAGGCGGGAGTGATGAAGTTCATACGCTGTCAGGCTCCGGAAAAGCTCGCGCCGCCGCGGCTGCGGCAGGGGAAACAAAGCGGCGCGGACTATACCGGCGAAGGGAGGGAAAGCAATGGCGGGAGCGGCCGGCGGGCCGATTTCGGCGCTTTGCCCCGCAAGCCCGGGCTGATATGGCGTGTTTTATGACGAAAACCCACTCCTCCCCCGATACAAACTCCTTGCTGATCCGAATCGCCGAGGCGCTGGAGCGCCTTGCGCCGGCGGTCCCGTCAGCCCCTGATTTCACCGCCGCCGACGCTTTTGTCTGGCAGGCGGACGCCGCCCGCGCCCTCCCCGTGCCCCGCGTCAACCGCGTCGACATTGGCCTGCTCCAGGGCATCGATCTCGTGCGCGATCTGCTGGTCGAGAACACCCGCCGCTTTGCGCAGGGCCTGCCCGCCAATAACGCGCTGCTGTGGGGCGCGCGCGGCATGGGCAAATCCTCGCTGGTGAAGGCGGCCCATGCCTGCGTCAACGCGGCGCGGGCGAAAGGGACGCCTCCCCTCAAGCTGGTCGAAATCCACCGCGAGGATATCGAGAGCTTGCCGGGGCTGATGGCTCAGACGCGCGGCGCGCCTTTCCCTTTCATTCTGTTTTGCGATGATCTCTCCTTTGACACCGACGATACAACCTATAAATCGCTGAAAGCGGTGCTGGAGGGCGGCATTGAAGGGCGCCCTTCCAACGTCATTTTTTACGCGACCTCGAACCGCCGGCATTTGATGCCGCGCGAGATGGTCGATAACGAGCGCTCAACCGCCATCAATCCCGGCGAGGCCGTGGAGGAGAAGATATCGCTGTCCGACCGTTTCGGCCTGTGGCTGGGCTTTCACCATTGCAGCCAGGACCAGTATCTTCAGATGGTGCGCGGCTACGCCGCCCATTTTGGCTTGGAAACCGGGCCGGGCGAATTGGAGGCGCAATCGTTGGAATGGGCGACGACGCGCGGCGCCCGCTCCGGCCGCACCGCATGGCAATTTATTCAGGACCTGGCGGGGCGGCTGGAAAAACGAATTGAGTGAGCGGGGCGGCGGGCTCAGGTTTCCAAATCCACGTCGAGCGCGCGCAGCACGCGGGTATGCATATTGTAGGCGCCGATCAGCACGGTGATCTCGACGATCTGCCGCTCTGAATAAGCGCCGCGCATAGCCTCGAAGGCGGTATCGCTGACCTCGATCCGCCGCGTCATTTCATCCGCATAGGCAATGGCGAACCGCTCGCCGCTGGAAAAACTCCCGTCAACGCGCTCGCTGGCCAGCGCCGCGCATTCGTCCGCCCCAAGCCCTTCCTGCGCCGCCAGCGCGGGCACATGCTGTTTCAGCACGTAAGCGCTGCCATTGAGAAAGCCGACACGGATAATCAAAATTTCCCGGAGCCTGCCGCTGAGACCGGTCTCCCAGCGCACCGCATTCAGATAAGCGAACCAGGCTTTGGCGAGCGGCGGGCTGTGCAGCAGCGTCCCATAGACTTTCAGCAGCGAGCCCCGGCGTCCCGCCTTGATTTCGCGTGCCAGCGGCGCGATTTCCGGGCTCTCTTCATCGACCAGCGTGATCCGGGCCATGGACATGTTGCCTTTTTAAAAACTCAACGCTTTTTTCAGTCCGCTGATGGTTTGCGGACTGGCGTTAAGAACCTGTTCGACGGTGCGGGCAACCATGGCGCCGCTCACATTGCCGGGGGACAGAAACAGCCGCCCGATCCGCGCAACGAATTCGGGATCGCGCATGGTCATATCAAAGGCGTGATCGAGCAAGGGTATGCGGTCGGCGGGCACGCCGGGTCCCAAAACAGCCGGATAAGTCGCGGTGAACTTCTGGCCGAACAGGGTGAGCATGTCGCGAATGCCCGCATCGCCCGCAAGCTCCGCGCCGGTTGGAAGATCGGGAAGCGCGGGGCTGCGCACGGCGCCAAATTGGGCCAGCAGTCGGATACGTCCGCTGGCGAGCCAGTCCGGCCGCGCCGCCGCAAGCGCCGCGTAGGTTGTCGCCGCGCCGTCGACCTCGCCCTGCTCAAAGGCGACAAGATATTGCGCCACGCCCGGATAACCGGCGATGATTGAAATCTTCGTCCCGAGCAACTGGTTGCAAAGGGTCGCGACGAGATAACTGTCGGCGGCGGGCGCCGTCGCCGCCAAACGGCAGGGCCGGGTTTTCAAATCATTGAATTCCCGGATATCCGAATTCCCGCCAACCCATATAACCGTGGGATCCTGTCCGACCGATCCGAGCCATGTCATTTTCGACAGATCGAAGCTGGCAACGCCTCCGGAGCGGGCAATCAGGCCGAGCGAGGGCTCCAGCATTACCGAATTCATCGGGAAGCCGATGACCGTGCCATCGCGCGGAGCGCTGTTGTAAAGGTAGTTCATCATCCGCAGGCTGGAGGCGCCCGGCATGTTCTCGACAATGACGGCGGGATTGCCCGGCAGGTAGCGTCCCAGATAGACGGCGACAGTGCGGGCCACGAGGTCATAGGCGCCGCCGGGCGGAATGCCCACGAGGAAACGAATTGTCGAACCTTGAAAGCCGGCGTCTTTGACCTGAGCGAAAGCGGTTCGGCCTCGCAACAATGCCGTCGCCACCCCGATCGAAAGCGCCCGTCTTGAAAACGTGATGATATCCGTCTCCCTATTTTCGAGATAGCGTTTCATGCGGGCGCCCTGACCAGCGGCGCTGTGATCGCCTTCCACATCTTTGTCAGCATTTCCTCGATGTCCTGCAACGCGACAGCCCTCGCGCCGACAGCCGTATGCGGCATCAGCAGCGCATTTTCGAATTTTAGGACGGGATCGCCGGGCGCGACGGGTTCCTCATACCACACATCGAAGCCGATGCCGCCGAGCCTTCCGCCTGTGAGGGCGCCCAGCAGCGCATTCCTGTCCACAAGCTCGGCGCGGGCCACGTTGATCAGCATGCAGCCGTCCTTCATCGCCGCGAACTCGCGCGCGCCGACAATGCCGCGGGTCGAATCCGTCATCGGCAAATTGACGGACACATAATCGCTTTGCGCGAGCAGCGCCCCCATCGGCAAATAAGCCGCGCGGCTGGGCAGTTCATCGGCCGGGGCCAGCCGGTTCCTTTGGGTGTAGACGACGTTCATGCCGAAGGCGGCGCAGCGCTCCGCAAGCCCGCGTCCGATTTCGCCCATGCCGATCAACCCGAGGGTTGCCCCGCTGAGCGTGCGAAGACCGCCGATGCGCGCGAAATTGCTGCTGCCGGTGTATCGGCGGTCATAAGGTTTTATGGGATAGCCGGCGCGTTCAAGGTGTTTCGCGGTGACGATTCCGGCAAGACCGTGAATGCGCTTGGCGAGCGCGATCAGCAGGGCGAAAGCCTGTTCAGCGACGGCGGCATTGACGCGTCTGCGCTGGGTTTCAACGCTGGCTCCATGCGCCGCGCAGGCGGCGTGATCGATGTTGCGGGTCGTAAAGCCGTATTTCTGCACAACGCGCAGCCGCCGCGCGCCCGCCAGTTCCTCCGCGCCAATCTCCAAGCTTTCCACGATGACGCCGTCGGCATCCCGAAGCAGGCGCGCGAGCGAGGCCTGATCCTCCGCGAAAGTCACATGCGCGGGCGCGAGGCCCGGCAGCCGCGCTCTCAACCGCTCGCACCAGGCGGCAATGTCTGGCTCGTCATGGGCAAAAAAATCGTAGACCGCCAAACGGTTTTCCGGCGTGCATGACAAGTCGATCATCGGCGCCAGCATTCGCAGAAACGCATCCTGCTCGATCACAATATTGGCCATGGGCTCCCGCCTTGATATCCGCAACTCTGTCGTCATCCCTGCAAGACATGTCAAATGCGCGCGCAGGGCGCCCGGAGCTGTTGCATCCCGCGCCGAAGTTTTCTGATAGGATGGCGCATCCGATCCCGCCGGGGGCTTCCATGCGCAAACCCAAACCAACCGCCGTCTCCGAACATATTTGCGGTGTGACCGACGCGCTCAAGGGCGAATACGGGGAAATCGTTCTGGTTCTGCAGGGCGGCGGCGCGCTGGGAGCCTATCAGGCTGGAATTTACGAGGCGCTGCACAGGGCGGGTCTGGAGCCGGACCGGGTGGTCGGCACCTCAATCGGCGCGATAAACGGCGCGCTGATCATGGGAAACCCTAGAGAAAAGAGGCTGGAGCGACTGCGCGAATTCTGGCGGCGGATGGAGTTCGGCGGCGGCTTGCCGATGCCCGGCATGATGCGGCCCGCCTTCTCCGCTTTTGAGACAGCCAGCCTGTTTTTGACGGGCCTGCCGCATTTTTTCGCGCCCAACTACGAGGCGCTTGCCGCGCCTTATCTGCAAACGCCGGGTCACGCCGGATATTATTCGACCGCCGCTCTGCGCTCGACGCTGGAGTCCCTCATCGAATTTCCGCTTTTCGACAGCGGAATCGGCCGTTTGACCGTTGGCGCCGCGCAAATCAGCACATCGGAAATGCGCTATTTCGACAGCCGCGATATCAAACTGCGGCTGGACCATGTGCTGGCGTCCGCCGCTTTGCCCCCGGCGTTTCCCGCCGTCGATATTGATGGCGAGGCTTATTGGGACGGCGGCATTCTCTCGAACTCGCCGATTGAAGCTGTGTTCGACGACAAGGACCGGCGGTCCGGCCTCGTGTTCGTCAGCAACGTATGGCAGGCGCGCGGAGAGGCCCCGTCCCGCTTGGCCGATGTCGCGGCGCGCCAGAAAGATGTGACCTATGCGAGCAGAATGGAAAGCCACGTGGAGCGCCAAAGGCAAATCCACCGGCTGCGCCATGTCATCGCGGAACTGGCGCGGCGTATGCCCGCCGGCACAAAGCCGAATGCGGAGCTGCTGGCCTTGATGGATTACGGCTGCATGACGCGCATGCATGTGATGAGCCTGAATCTGCCGCCGATGCCGGCGGAAACATCCCTGAAAGATGTCGATTTCTCGCCGCAAACGCTGGCCGCGCGCTGGGCGGAGGGTTTGCAGCAGGGTTCCCGTGTGGTCGAGGCCGCGCCGTGGACG
>JANYFM010000260.1 GCA_025362655.1 Hyphomicrobiales bacterium
CGGCGATAAAGACGATCCGCTGCGCTCGATCAGCGCGCCCGTGCCCGCCGGCATCGACGCGCCAAAGGCGATCCCCGCCTGCCTCGCCGCCCTCGCGGCTTCTCCCGATACGCTGCGCTACGCCAACCAGCTCGGCAGAGCCTATGTGAAAGCCGACCGCTATTTCGACGCGATGCGCGTCTACCGCGCGGCGGCGGACAAGGGCTCGGCCTTTGCGATGCTCTGGGTCGGCAATCTGCATGACCGCGGGCTTGGCACGCCCAAGGATCCGGCACAGGCCGCGCTCTGGTATGAGAAAGCGGCCGAAAACGGCTTTGCGGTCGCGGCTTACAATGCCGGCGTTTACCATTTCGATTTGTTCAACGGCGGCAAGGACCGCGACAGGAATGGCCCCGCCGCGCTCAAATGGTTCGAGCAGGCGGCAGCCCTCGCCCAGCCTGAGGCGATGTATCAATTGTCGATCATCCACCGGGACGGCGACGGGGTTCCCGCGGATGCCGCCAAAGAGCTGGAATGGCTGGAAAAGGCGGCGGAGTTCGGCTACGGCCCGGGCCTCAACAATCTCGCCATGAAATATCTGAACGGCGACGGCGTCGCCAAAAACGAAAATTTGGCGCGCGAAATGTTTCAGCGCGCCGAAGCCGCCGGCACGAAGAATTCAAAACTGAATCTCGCGCATCTCTACCTCAATGGCATCGGCGGGCAAGCTGATTTGCCGAAGGCGAGAAAACTGCTGGAGGAGGCCGCCGAAAAAGAGGAGACCGGCGCCATCGTCTATCTGGCGCAGGCGCTCGATGCGGGCTCGTTCGGCAAACGCGAGCCGGAGGAGGCCCGCCGCCTGCTGCGCCTCGCCTCTGATTTGGGCAGCGACAAAGCCAAAAAACTGCTTTTGGAAATGAAGTGAGCGCGTCCCGCGCTCACATATAGCCGGTTTCCATCAGTTTGGTCTGCTCCGCCTTGATGGAGTCGCCGTAGAGCCCGGTGAAGAACCCTTCCGCGATCAGCCGGCGCACGATGCTCATATCCATGATGCGCTGGTAGTCGAAGGTTTTGGCCGCCGGCACATCCCCGCCGATGCGTCCCGTCACGGCTTCCGCCGCCCATTTTGGCATCAGCGGAACCCGATCGATGGCGGAGGTCGCGAAAATGTCGTCGTACATCCGCTCGCAATCCGCGAGATTCGCGGCGGTGTCGTATTTGCGGTAGATTTCGATGGCGGATTTTTTCTCGGTGTAGAGAAAATGCACCGCCTGCGAATGCGCGCGAATGAGTTTTTCCGGCGCGCCGGGATTGGCGGCGGCCCATGAGCGCTTCACGGTAAGCCCGGTGAATACGCCAAGGTCTGGATGTTCCTGAAGGCCGGTGAGCCGGCGCTGGCCGCGCGCCTCCAGCACGTACCAAGCGGGAGCGGTGATCAGGCCCGCGTCCAGTTGTCCCGCCAAAATCATCTGCGCCCGCGCGTTGGTGTCGGTCCCCGTCGGCACCCATTGCAGATCGCCGGCGGCCAGCCCGTATTTTTTGAACAGCCCGACGGAGTAATGATAGGGCGGATCGCCGATCCGCCCGCAGCCCATGCGTTTGCCCTTCAGCGATTCGACGGTGGTGAATTCGGGCCGCGCCATCAGCGCGAAATTAGCCTTGCTCAGCAGGCTGGAATAAATCACGAGGGCATTGGGGTCGCGCACCGCCGCCGCCGCCGTGTCATCCAGCGAGTAATTGGTGAATTGCACCTCGCCGCCGATCAGCCCCGCCAGCCCGACGGGATGCAGGCCGAACTCCAGCCGCGCCTCAATGCCGTTTTTGGCATAAAATCCGGCCTCTTTGGCTATGTAGAATGCCCAGCTTGAGGTCGAGCGCGTCGGGTAAATGCCCAGCATCGGCTGGAGCGTCTGCGCCGGCGCGCCCGATGCCGCGGCAAGCCCCGCGGCGCCGGCGCCGGCGAGAACCCCGCGCCGTGTCGGCTGATGCTTCGGATTCATGGCGAAACTCCGTTTTAATTGCCGACGTGTTCGGGCTTCCAGCGTTGAAAATATCTTTGCAGGCGCGCGGCGAGCGCCGTCAAAACAATTCCCGCCGTCGCCGTCACCAGCACCCCCACCAGCAGCGTGTCTGTCTGAAACAATTGCCCGGCATAGGAGATCATGAAGCCGAGCCCCTCGCTGCCGGCGAAAATCTCGCCGACGATGACGCCGATCAGCCCGTGCGCCACGCCCTGCCGGATGCCGGTGAGAATGAACGGCACGGAATAGGGCAGGGCGACGCTGGTGAAAATCTGCCGGTCGGTGGCGCAAAAGGCCCGCGCGGCTTTCAGCAGGTCCGCATCGATATTGCGCACCCCCGCCAGCGTGTTGATGAGGATCGGCAGAACCGCCGATAGAAACACAATGAAGATTTTGGAGCCGATGCCGATGCCGAACCAGATGATGAACAACGGATAGAGCGCGATGCGCGGCATCGCGTAGAGCGCATTGATGAGCGGATCAAACGCCGCGAGCGCCAGCCGGTACCAGCCGAGCACGACGCCGAGCGGCACCGCGACAATCACGGCCAGCACGAAGCCGATGATGAAATTTTTGCCGCTGTAGGCGGCGTGTTTCGCCAGCGTGCCGTCGGCGATCAATTCAACGAAGCGCACCGCGATCGCCGAGGGGCCGCTGAAAAACAGCGGCGGAATGAGCCCGCCCTGCCAGCACGCCTCCCACAGCGCCAGCGTCGCCGCCACCGAGGCGAAGCCGACAAGCGTGTTGCGGTTCTTATCGAAAAAGCTTCGCCGCCGCGCCCGCAGCAGCGGTCTGGCGCCTGCCGCCGCGGCGGCCATGCCGGGATCGACGGCGTTCATAGCGCGTTCTCCTTCGCCGCGCCGTGCCCGCGCCGCGCCTCGTCCTCGATTTCCGCCCACACCGCGTCGCATTGCGCCAGAAAGCGCGTGTCGCGTTTCAGGGAAAGCGCGCGGGGGCGCGCGAAAGGAATGCTGAATTCCCTCTTGATATGGCCGGGCCGCGTGCCCATCACGATGACGCGGTCGGCGAGAAACACCGCTTCATCGATCTGGTGGGTGATGAACAGCACGGTCTTGCGCGAGGCTTCCCAGATTTTGAGCACTTCCGCCTGCATGAATTCGCGCGTCTGCGCGTCAAG
>JANYFM010000286.1 GCA_025362655.1 Hyphomicrobiales bacterium
CCCCGTTCCCGGCCGCGCGCATGGCGCTGCTGTGCCCGATCGCCGAGCGGCTGGCGGACGGGCCGGCATTGGCGGCCGAGGACTGGCTGCGCGAGGCGCTGGCCGCCGGACGCCAGCGCGACGCGGCGGCCGGGTCTGCCGGCCTCGGCGCGCACCGGGCCGACATGGCGCTGGCCGACGCCGCCACCGGGTTGCCGGCCGCGCAGGCCAGCACCGGCGAGCAGAAGGCGCTGTTGATCGGCGTCGTGCTGGGCCACGCCGCGCTGCTGGCCGAGGCGCGCGGCTTTTCGCCGCTGCTGCTGCTCGACGAACCGACCGTGCATCTGGACCGCTTCCGCCGCGACGCGCTGTTCGCGGCGCTCGCGCGGCTGCCGGCGCAGGCGTTCCTGACCGGCACCGATGGCGAGACGTTCCGCAATCTGCATGGTATCGCCGAAGGGGTGCGCGTGGCGGATGGCAGCCTGCATCCAGACGCGGCGTTCCCAGCCCCGGAAGCCTGATGGAGATGGCAAATCCAGCGAATTTGCTTTATAGTTTGCCGATTCCGCACCCTTTGCGAATCCGCCTTTTGGAGCATTCCGCCGGCATGAGTGACAACGCCTCGCAGCAGCCCGAACCCGACGTCTACGACGCCTCATCGATCTCCGTGCTGCGCGGCCTCGATGCGGTCCGCAAGCGGCCAGGCATGTATATCGGCGACACCGACGACGGCTCCGGCCTGCATCACATGATCTATGAGGTCGTTGACAACGCCATCGACGAGTCCCTCGCCGGCTATGCGGACCTCGTGACGATGACGCTGAACCCCGACGGCTCCTGCACCGTCACCGACAACGGCCGCGGCATTCCCACGGATATCCACACCGAGGAGGGCGTTTCCGCCGCGGAAGTCATCATGACGCAGCTTCACGCGGGCGGAAAATTCGATCAGAACTCCTACAAAGTGTCCGGCGGCCTGCACGGCGTCGGCGTCTCCGTTGTCAACGCGCTGTCGGTTTGGCTGAAACTGCGCATCTGGCGCGACGACAAAGAGCATCTTGTTGAATTCGCGCACGGCGATGTGGTGGCGCCGCTTGTCGTTGTCGGCCCGGCTCCGCATGCGGACGGCAGGGCAAAGCGCGGCACGGAAGTGACGTTCATGCCGTCGTCCGAAACCTTCACGATGGTGGAATTCGATTATGCGACGATCGAGCACCGCATGCGCGAACTGGCGTTTCTGAATTCCGGCGTGCATATCGTGCTTACCGACGCGCGCCACGCTGAGATCAAAACCGAGGACCTCTACTACGAGGGCGGACTCGAAGCCTTCGTGCGCTACCTCGACCGGGCCAAACAGCCCAATATCGACAAGCCGATTCTGGTGCGCGGCGAGCGCGACGGCATCACCGTCGAGACGGCGCTGTGGTGGAACGACAGCTATCACGAGAACGTGCTGCCCTTCACCAACAACATCCCCCAGCGCGACGGCGGCACCCACCTCGCCGGTTTTCGCGCCGCGCTGACCCGGCAGGTGACCGGCTATGCGGAATCCTCCGGCCTGACCAAAAAAGAAAAGGTCGATCTCACCGGCGATGATTGCCGCGAGGGCCTGACGGCGGTTCTCTCCGTCAAAGTGCCCGACCCCAAATTCTCTTCGCAGACCAAGGACAAGCTGGTCTCCTCGGAAGTGCGGCCCGTCGTCGAAAGCCTCGTCAACGAGGCCCTTGGACGCTGGTTCGAGGAAAACCCCGCCGACGCCAAAAAAATCGCCGGCAAAGTGCTGGAGGCCGCGCTCGCCCGCGAGGCCGCGCGCAAGGCGCGCGAGCTGACCCGCCGCAAAGGCGTGCTCGACATCGCCAGCCTGCCCGGCAAGCTCGCCGACTGCTCGGAGCGCGATCCCGCCAAGTCCGAGATTTTCATCGTCGAGGGCGATTCCGCCGGCGGCTCCGCCAAACAGGGGCGCAACCGCGAATATCAGGCGGTGCTTCCGCTGCGCGGCAAAATCCTCAACGTCGAGCGCGCGCGCTTTGATAAAATGCTCGGCAGCGAGCAGATCGGCACGCTGATCACCGCGCTCGGCGCCGGCATCGGCCGCGACGATTTCAACCCCGACAAGCTGCGCTACCACAAAATCATCATCATGACGGACGCCGATGTCGACGGCGCGCATATCCGCACGCTGCTGCTGACATTCTTTTTCCGGCAGATGCCCCAGCTCATCGAGCGCGGCCACATCTACATCGCCCAGCCGCCGCTCTACAAAGTCAAACGCGGCCAGTCCGAGCAATACCTCAAGGACGAGCGCGCCCGCGAGGAATACCTGATTGACTGCGGCCTTGAGAACGCTGTTCTGCGGCTCGCCGGGGGCCAGGAGCGCGGCGCGCGCGATCTGCGCTCCCTCGTGGAGGAGGCCCGCCTCGTGCGCCAGGTGCTGGCCATGCTGCATTCGCGTTATGACCGCGCCGCCGTCGAACAGGCCGCGATCGCCGGCGCGCTGATGCCGGTCGCGCAGCTGGGAGACCGCGCGGACACCCTCGCGGCTGAAACCGCCGCGCGTCTCGATGCCATTTCCGAGGAGACGGAGCGCGGCTGGTCCGGACACGTCGAGAACAACGGTTTCGTTTTTGCCCGCACGGTGCGCGGCGTGCGCCAGGCCTCTGTGCTCGACCCGGGCCTGCTCGCCTCGGCCGAGGCGCGCCGGCTTGCCGAACACGCGGGATCGCTGCACGAGGTCTATGCCGCGCCGGCGCTTTTCGCGCGCCGCGGCGAGGAAAAGAAAGTGTCGGGGCCGGGCGCCCTCGTCGATATCGTCATGGCCGCCGGCCAAAAGGGCATCAGCCAGATGCAGCGTTACAAAGGCCTTGGCGAAATGAACGCCGAGCAATTGTGGGAGACGACGCTGGACCGCAACGCCCGCACGCTGTTGCAGGTGAAGATCAAGGAACTCGATGAGGCCGACGATATTTTCGTCAAGCTGATGGGGGACACGGTGGAGCCGCGCCGCGCGTTCATCCAGGAAAACGCGCTCAGCGTCGCCAATCTCGACGTGTAGCGGCCCTTAGAAATCGTCGCCCGGCGCGGCGCCGGCGGCGGGCGGCTCCTTGTACCACCGCGCTTCCATGCGGGTGGATGCGCCCTCGGCGGCGAGGTTCGTTTCGAACTCCCGGCGCAAAGCCGGATCCTCCTCATGGTAGGGTATCGCGCCGCCGCCCTTCTTTAAATCGATGGCGCCCAGATCCATCGCGGGTTCCCCGGGCAGGCCGGGCTTTCGCGCCCGCGCGTTGTTGGCGCCGAACCAGGCGGTAAGCCGCAGCGGGTCGCGGCTGACGCCGAAATGCTGGTGGAACCAATCGCCCGACATCGGCGCCGCCGAGACCATGCCGCCGAACACATAGTCCTGGCGCTGAACATGCTCCGCCAGGCCGCCGCGCCAGGGCTGCGTGCCCAGCGCCTCGGGCCAGGTGTAAGTGTAGCCCTTGCCTTTGAGGCAGATCAGCACCGCGGCCGAGGCGTGTTTGTGCGCCTTGGAATAGCGCCCGGTCTCGTGCTGGCCGATCCACAGATAAAACCGCTGGCCCGCCATGCTGGGCTCGATGCGCCGATAGCCGGGCGAGCGGCGGTTATCCAAAGGCAGATCGCAGGAGACCGCGTCGGGAATGAAATTGGTGCGGCGCATGGCGAGGCCGCGCACCGGGTCGGGCTCGATATCATCGCCCGGGGCGAAATAATCCTCCGCGCCCGCGTAGCGCTCTTCGAAATTGAACGGCGTGTTGAACACAAAACGCGGATTGTCGAGGAGGTTCATAATGTTCGGCGCCGTCGTGCCGCACAGCAAAAGCGCCGGCGAATTGGCGGCGTTGACGAAACGGTGAAACGCGTTGAGCGGCACCGAAAACAGCGAGCCCCGCTGCCATTCGAATGTCTGCTTTTTGAGCTGCCCCTCCTGCCACACCTCCGTTGAGCCGCGCCCCTCGATGACCAGCACGGTTTTCTCATAGAGGTGCCGCTCAATCTCCAAAGCCCCGCCGGCGGGAACCTCCACGACATACATGCCCCAAAGCCCCTCGGTGCCGAAAAGCTGGATGTAAGAGCCCCGCCCGCCGAGCCGCTTCCACGGCGCCAGCGGCAGATCGAGCACGGTGCGCACGCCGATGGCGCGATGCACAGGCACGCCCTCCGCCTCCATGAAACGGTCATAGGGCATGGCCGGGCGCTTGAATTTGCCAAAGCCGGCGTTCTCGCCGGCCTTGGGCTCATGCCAATGGTTCGCGTTGTCATCGTGCGGCATGTGGGTTTCCTTAAACGGCGGCAGGCTTTTTGAGCCTTTTCGGCGTGCAAAGGCAAGCGAAGCCCGCGCCGGAGCGGCAATGCGGGGACGCTTGGGGGAGGGCGCTTTGCGCGTTGGCGCAAGCGACGCGGAATGGCTTGCGGGCGAACACCTTGAAATTAACATCAGTTTGGCGAAGGAGCCAACTAGACCGCACAAATCTATCATGGAATTGAAAAACTACCGCGACACGCTGGCGCACAGAAAGCCCAGAGAAATCGCACCGCAAAATGTGGAATCATCACAACGCACGAAGAACTTGATAAGCGTGGTTATCTCACACCGGACGGGCAAAAATATCTTTCACGGCAATTCGTTTGCGATGCGTATGAAGACGTTCATCTGATTTGTACCGATCTACTCAATCGCTCGGGTCTTGAGATTTTCGACACGTTCAGTGGCGGCGGTAGTTCGATTGGTTTTATCGAGCATGTGAACGAGTAGGAATTGACTTAAGGACGTCGAGTGACGGTTGTGCGAGCCACTTCACCCGCGAACCCTGAATGAATATCGGCTTTCCATAGCTAGCAAATATTGAAAATTAAGATACACCTGTATCACCATTTCAGCGGCAGCGGCCACACTCTGGCATCGTGAGCGACCAAATAAAGGCGAATGTCCATGGAAGCCTCTC
>JANYFM010000096.1 GCA_025362655.1 Hyphomicrobiales bacterium
TCTATAATTTGTCGGGCGTCAGAACCGACGCTTACGCCTATGACGCGGCCGGCAACGCGTCGCTGATCGCGCATTTTGATGCGGCGCAAAATATCACGGCGTGGGAGAGCCTCTATGCCGGCACTAGCGCCGTGCATGAGCTGATCGTCAACGCCATCGCGGGGCGAACCTACACGTCTTTCGACTATGTCTATGACACGCAAGGGGCGCTTGTGAGCCGCACGTTTTACACGGGAGCGCAGGTTTTTTCGGCGGCTTACACGGCTTATTCCGGCGTTGCCCGCAATGAGCGCTTCTACGACGCATTGGGCGCTTCAACGGCTTATGATTACGATACCGCCAACCACAAAACAGGCCTGTCGGTTTATAATGCCGCCGGCGCTGTCACCGACGTCTATCATTACGACACGGCGGGCAATTACACGGATATCGCGCATTTCGACGCGGCGGGGCATCTGACTTCCGCCGAGACGTTTTATGCGGGCGGGGCGCAGCCTAAATATGTGATCGCCAACGGGCTGAACGGCATCGATAATTACAGCGGCGGCAAGCCTTACAATTCGCTTGAGCTTGATTACACGGCGGCGGGCGCGACGCAGGATGTCACGCTGCATTACAACGACGGGACAAGTTTCATTCAGGGCATCGCCAACGGCGCCGTGCTGACCAGCGTCACCGGCGCGGCCGACCGCATCTGGGGACACGGAATCAATAACACCTATGCGTTTCATGCGGCCTTTGGCGCGGACACCGTCATAGGCTTCAACCTGACCGGCGCGGGCCATGACGTTCTGCAATTCGACGCGTCGATGTTTGCCGGCGGCAATGCCAACGCGGATTTCGTGCTGACGCTGGCCAGCCAGTCCGGCTCCGACACGCTGATCCAGATTGACGCTTCGAACTCGATTCTGGTGCAAGGGGTGAGCCTTGCGGCGCTCGCCGCCAACAAGGCGGCTGATTTTTCGTTCGTGTGAAGCGCGGCGCGGTTGACGCCCGCGCGCGCCCGGACGATGATCCCTCCACAAGGACCGCAATCCGGCCCTGTCACGGGAGGCTCTCATGCAACAACGCATCATCGCGGCGGCAATTTCGACGGCGGCGCTCATCGCGGGAATCGGCGCCGCGTCCGCGCTCGATTCGCGCGGCGGCAAATCGGCTTATGGCGACTGGCACAGCGATTCGCCGGGCCTGATGCGCAAGATTATGCCGGAGGATGTCGCGGCGCCGCTGGCGTCGCCCTCCGCCGCCAACCGCTCAAAAGTGGTGCCGCGGCCCGCCGACGCGCAAATCCAGACCATGCCAGGCTTCAAGGTCGATGCTTTCGCCACGGGCGTCGCGGGGGCGCGGGTTATCCGTTTCGCGCCGAACGGCGATCTTTTCGTGTCGCAGAGCCGCCCGAACGGCCGGATCGCGGTGATCCGCCCTTCGAAAGACGGAGGCAAGGCGGAAACAATTGAGACCTTTGCCGAAGGGCTGAAAGACGCTTACGGCATCGCGTTTTATCCGCCGGGGCCGAGCCCGAAATGGGTTTATGTCGGGCTTGAGGGCAAGGTTTTGCGCTTCCCCTACAAGGCCGGCGACATGAAGGCGTCCGGTCCCGCGGAGACGGTGGTTTCCGATCTCGCGGTCGGCGGCAGCCATTGGACGCGCGACGTCGGCTTCTCGCCCAATGGCAAGGTGATGTATGTGGCGGTCGGCTCGTCCGGCAATATCGCCGATGACATGGGCGCGAGGCCCGCCGACCTGCCAAAATGGGAGAAGACCCATGGTCTGGGGGGCGGCTGGGACAAAGAGGAATGGCGCGCCAGCGTGCTGACTTACACGCCCGAGGGCAAGGATAAGCAGGTCTATGCGGCGGGCGTCCGCAATTGCTCGGGATTGACGGTGCAGCCGGGCACTGGAACGGTGTTCTGCGCCACCAATGAGCGCGATCTGCTCGGCGACAACACGCCGCCCGATTACGTCACCAGCGTCCGCAAAGGCGGCTTCTACGGCTGGCCCTGGTACTACATCGGCGACAACGAGGACAAACGCCCCGGCGGCGGCGCGCGCCCCGATCTTAAAGGGAAAGTGACGCTGCCCGATGTGCTGCTGCAGCCGCATTCAGCGCCGCTGGGGCTGGCCTTCAATCCCGGCGGCATGTTCCCCGCGGAATGGAAAGGCGACGCTTTCGTGGCGCTGCACGGCTCGTGGAACCGCTCGCTGCACACCGGCTATAAGATCGTGCGCATGCCGGCCAAGGGAGGCAAACTGACAGGCGAATACCAAGACTTCGTCAGCGGCTTCACGGCGGGCGAGGAAAACGTCTGGGGCCGCCCGGTGAGCGTTGCCTTCGCGCCTGATGGATCGATGCTGTTCAGCGACGACGGCAATGGCGTCATTTACCGCGTCACCCACGCCAAAGAGAAAATGGCGGCGGGCGGGGCCGGAATAGCGAAGTAATCCGGGGCTTCCGCAATAAAATCAGGGGCTTCCACAATAAAAATGGCCGGACATTGCTGTCCGGCCATACCCGGCGGGGGGGTGCCGGGCTTTCAGAGGGTGCGGCTTGAGCTACGCGGGACCCTTTAGGAAGGGGGAAATAAAGAGCCCAACCCAAACCGTGCTTCATCATCAGTCCGCTGCGGGATGCACGCAACGGTGAATTGGGTATGGGAGCCATGCGGTTTTCGCATTGCGCCGCCTCCTTGAGCAAAATCCGGGGTCAAAAATCCCACCGCTGGGCATTGGCAACAAGGAAATCCCGGAACGCGCGCACGCGCGCGACGTTTTTCAGCTCTTCGGCGTAGACAAGGAAACATTCGAGCTCGGGCATATCCGCCTCCGGCAGCACGCGCACGAGGTCTGAGCCGGCGCCGACGAGATAGTCCGGCAGCACAGCGATGCCGACGCCGCTTTCGACCGCGCTGCGCACCGCCGTGATATTGTTGATGGTCAGAGCGATCGGCCGGGGGTTTTTGGGGTCGCGGCCCGCCACCGCCAGCGAGTTGATGTTGTTGAGGTAGTTTCCGGCCGCCGCGCCATAGACCAGAATCCGGTGCTGATCGAGATCGCCAAGGCTGCGCGGCTGGCCGTGGCGTTTCAGATAGGCGGGCGCCGCATAGACGTGAAAATGCATGGTGAACAGGCGGCGGCGGATGAGGTCCGGCTGGACCGGCTCGCGCACGCGGATCGCCACATCGGCCTCGCGCATGCCCAAATCCAGCTCGTCGTCGGTGAGGATCACGTTGAGTTTGATTTCGGGATACAGCTCCAAAAACTCGCCGAGGCGGGGCGCCAGCCAGTTGGTGCCGATGCCGACTGTCGTGGTGATGCGCAATTCGCCGCGCGGGCGCTCCCGGCTGTCTGAGAGGCGCATGCGCGCGGCCTCCAGCTTTTGAAAGACCTCCTCGACCGTGCGCAGCAGCAGTTCGCCCTGCTCGGTCAGAATGAGGCCGCGGGCGTGACGGTGAAACAGCGGCGCCTGCAAATCATGCTCCAGCGCGCTCACTTGACGGCTGACAGCGGACTGGCTCAGCCCAAGGTTTTCACCGGAGCGCGTGAACGAGCCCGCCTCGGCGGCGGCGTGAAAAATCCGCAGCTTGTCCCAGTCCAAACGCCCCTCCCGCTCCCAGGTTCGCGCGGCTATTGCGCCGCCGCGCGCTGATGCTGTTCAGCGAGCCAGCGGTCCGCTTCCAGCGCCGCCATGCAGCCCAGCCCGGCGGCGGTGACGGCTAGTTTGTAGATATCGTCGGTCACGTCGCCCGCCGCGAAAACGCCGGGCACGCTGGTCGCGGTGGAATCCGGGGCGGTGCGAATATAGCCGTTGGATTTGACCTCGAGCTGGCCCGCGAAGAGCTCGGAGGCCGGAGAATGGCCGATGGCGACGAAAACGCCGTCGACGCGCTGTTCGACGACAGCGCCCGATCCTACGTCTTTCAGGCGGACATGCGTGACGCCTGGAGGATTATCGCCGCCGATAACCTCTTCCAGCGCGTGATTCCACACGACCGAGATTTTCGGATTGCGAAACAGCCGGTCCTGCAGGATTTTTTCGGCGCGGAAGGAGTCGCGCCGGTGCACGACGGTCACTTTCGAAGCGAGATGGCCGAGATAGAGCGCCTCCTCGACGGCGGAATTACCGCCGCCGACGACGATGACCTCCTTGCCGCGATAGAAAAACCCGTCGCAGGTGGCGCAGGCGGAAACGCCATAGCCCTTGAATTGCTCC
>JANYFM010000344.1 GCA_025362655.1 Hyphomicrobiales bacterium
AAAAATAGGCAGGCTTCTCCTCGACATCGATCCTTACGCAATGGCCGACCAGATCGAAATGACGCCCGCTTGATTTTTGCAAAAAACGCGCGGGCCATTGCGCCCGCGCGCCCGTTTCAAAACCCGCCTGCTACGTCCCGCGTCCCCACAGCCCGCAATAGCGCCGGGCGATAAACGGCAGGCCCGCCGCGTGGCCGGGCCAGCTGGCGTATTTTTGCAGTGTGAAGTCCTTCTCAGCCGGCTCCCAGCACTTGCCCGCCTGGCCCAGCTGTTTCATTTCAGCGGAGGCGTCCTGCAGAAGCTGCAACTGATCCTGCGCGTCTTTTTTGGTGCCGAGCCGGTCGCCGACGCCGGGGTGGCCGGGGATCAGGCGGTCCCAATCGAGCGCGATCACTTTTTTGATGAAGGCCTCGGATTCCACCGGGTAAAAATCGATCATGCCGCGTCCCGGCACTTGGCCGACGGGGAGCGTGTCGACGACGAAGATGATTTTCTCTTTGGGCAGACGCATCACGATATTGGAATCGGAATGGTTGATGCCGAGGAACAGCAGCTCCAGCGTGGTGCCGCCGAGCTTGATGACCTTTTTATCGCCAAAGCTCTCGTCCGGCAGCGGCGTGGCGGGATCGGCGAGCGGCGCCAGCCTCTCTTTGACGCGCTTGTGCGCGATTATGCGCGCGCCGGCGTCTTTGAACGCCTTGCCGCCGGCGATGTGATCATAGTGGTGATGACTGTAGATCAGATATTTGATCGGCTTGTCCGTGACCTTGCGGATTTCGTTGACGTAATCCTGCCCGCCGGTCGGGCGGCCATAGCCGATGGGATCGGTGGCAATCACACCGTCCCTGGTGACGATGAACATCGACTGGTGCCCGATGTTGCGGAAAATATAGACGCCTTCCGTGCCCTCAACCTTCGTCGTCTGGATGGCGGGACGGGCGGGGGCCGCGGCTGGCGGGGCGGCCGGAGCCGTTGTTTGCGCGGATGCGGCGGGCGGCAGGGCGGCGGCGATCAGCAAGGCCGCCGCTCCCGCAAAACTATATCGAGACATGGAACTCTCCCCTGGATGGCCCCGGACTCCGCCGGGGCTCCATTGAAGACTAGCAGAGGGTTTGTCCGCGCGGTAGCGGCGCCGGAGTTTTGATTTGACGCGTATTTCCTAACGCGAACCGGCTTCCGCTGCGCTGCAAAACACTTTAGCGCGCCGACAGCACCCCCCGGCATTCGGCGGGCAGCGACGCCATCGTCATTTGCGGCGGCGGCTTGGCAAACGGGTTGGGCTTGGGGTGCAGCACGGAATCGCGGAACCACCAATTGAGCGAGGCGTCGCAGCCGTCGCCGGGCGGGGTGGCGTCCTGACCCCGGCAATCCTCCTGGCCGGCGGGACAGGCGAGGCGGATGTGGAAATGATAATTGTGCCCGTACATGGGCCGCACTTTGGTCATCCAGGAGCGGTCTCCCGTGGCATCGCGGCAGATGGCTTTCTTGATCGCCGGATTGACGAATATGCGCTGCACCTCGCTTTGCTTCGCCACGGCGCGGATCATATTGAGATGCGCCGGCGTCCAGCGGTCGTTGACGTCAAGCAGGTCGGCGCGGACCATATCGGTCGCCGACATTTCCTCGCGCTCGGCGCGTGACAGCGTGCGGTCCGGCATCGGCGTAAGCCAGATATCGGCATCGAGGCCTATCTGGTGCGAGGCGTGGCCGGTGATCATCGGGCCGCCGCGCGGCTGCGCCATATCGCCGACGAGGAAGCCCGGCCAAACGCCGTCGCCGCGCAGTTTGCGCGAGGTCTTCAACAAAAAGTCGACGAGGACGGGATGCCCCCAATTGCGGTTGCGCGACAGGCGCATGACCTGCCAGGCCTCGCCGTCGTGGGGCACGGAATATGCGCCGGCGAGACAGCCCTTGGCATAGAAGCCGATGACTTTCGGCGTTTGCTTGCTGGGTTCGCTCCTGCGCCCGAACAATTGCTTGGCCGGCGTCGCGGGATCCTCGGGATTGGCGAGCGGCGGCAGGGGTTTTGGCGACAGCGAGCCCTTGTCCTGGGCCAGCGCGGCGGGGACCATCAAAAGGGCGGCGCAGAGCGCGGAA
>JANYFM010000345.1 GCA_025362655.1 Hyphomicrobiales bacterium
GAAAAGTTGTTCATGCGGGCCGCGCTTCTTGTGTGAGCCGCGCGCGTTGACAATCGCCCGCGCCTCGGTTTCAACGCCCGCAAGCCTTTTGCCGGGGCCGGTTGCCCGCAATCCCCAAGCTCAACGCCCGGAGCCGCGCGATTTCATGATGGAAAAAACCTTCGATCCCGCCGCCGTCGAGACCCGCGTTTCGCGCGCCTGGGAGGAGGCCGGCGCCTTCAAGGCGGGCCGGCCCGAGCGCGCGGGCGCGCCGCCCTATTGCATCGTCATCCCCCCGCCCAATGTCACGGGATCGCTGCACATGGGGCACGCGCTCAACAACACTTTGCAGGATATTCTGTGCCGCTTTGAGCGCATGCGCGGCAAGGACGTTCTGTGGCAGCCCGGCACCGACCACGCGGGCATCGCCACCCAGATGGTGGTGGAGCGGCAATTTTTGGAGCGTCAGCAGCCTGGGCGGCGCGACATGGGCCGCGCGAAATTTCTGGAGCGCGTGTGGGAATGGAAAGCCGAGTCCGGCGGCGCCATTGTGAATCAGCTTAAGCGGCTCGGCGCCTCCTGTGACTGGAGCCGCGAGCGCTTCACCATGGATGAGGGCCTGTCGCGGGCGGTCATCAAAGTCTTCGTTCAGCTCCATCGCGAGGGGCTGATTTATAAAGACAAGCGGCTCGTTAACTGGGACCCGAAACTGCAAACGGCGGTGTCGGACATTGAGGTCGAGCCTATTGAATGCCTTGGCTCGTTTAAATGGATGCGCGGCGGCGACAAGCCTTTTGACGCGGCGGCGCTCGGCAAAATCCTGGCGCGGAACCCGAACGGGCATCTCTATTATTTCAATTATCCGATTGAGGGCGGGGCGTACGACCCTGACAATGCCGCCAGCTATATCCAGGTGGCGACGACGCGGCCTGAAACGATGCTAGGCGACACCGCCGTCGCCGTGCATCCGCAAAACGAAAAGCTTGGGCATCTCATCGGCAGGCACGCGATTTTGCCGCTGGCGGGACGGCGCATTCCCATTGTCGGCGATGATTATGCCGATCCTGAAAAAGGCACCGGCGCGGTGAAGATCACGCCGGCCCATGACTTCAACGATTTCGATGTCGGCAAGCGTCACGGCCTGCCGGTCATCAGCATTCTCGATGCGGAAGGCAATGTGACGCTGGCGAAAAACGAGGCGTTTTCGCGCGGCCTGCCGGACAGCGCGGTTTTGAAGGAGATCATCGCCGCGTTCGAGGGGCGGGACCGGTTTTTCGTCCGCGCCAAAATTGTGGAAATTTTGTGCGGGTTTGATCTGTGCGTTCGGATCGAGCCCAGCGCCCATGCGGTTCCCCATGGCGAGCGGTCCGGCGCTGTCATCGAGCCGCGGCTGACGGATCAATGGTATGTCGATGCCAAGACTCTCGCCGGACCGGCGCTTGCCGCCGTGCGCGAAGGCAAAACCTCCTTCATTCCGAAGAATTGGGAGAAGACCTATTTCGAATGGCTGGACAACATCCAGCCCTGGTGCGTCTCGCGGCAATTGTGGTGGGGGCACCAGATTCCCTGCTGGTACGGGCCCAAACTGACCGCGCCCGGGCAGCTTGAATTCAACATGCCCAACGGAATCATCCCCGATGCCGCGCCGGACGGCTGCGATATGTTTATCGCCGCGAGCCAAGAGGAGGCTGTCGCCGCCGCCGAGGCGCATTACGGCGCGAAAATTGTCGTGCTGGAGCCCGGCGCGAGCGCTATGGCCGCGGCCTCCAACGGCGAGATACCGATATTTCGCGACCCCGATGTTCTCGACACCTGGTTTTCCTCGGCGCTGTGGCCGTTCTCGACGCTCGGCTGACCGGAGGAGACGCGCGAACTGAAGCGCTTTTACCCTCTTCGGTGCTCGTCACCGGCTTTGACATCATCTTCTTCTGGGTGGCGCGGATGATGATGATGGGCATGCATTTCATGAAGGAAATTCCCTTCGCCGACGTCTACATCCATGCCCTCGTGCGCGACGAGAAGGGGGCCAAAATGTCGAAGTCGAAAGGCAACGTCATCGATCCCCTCAAGCTGATTGATCAATACGGCGCGGATGCGCTGCGCTTCACCCTCGCGGCCATGGCGGCGCAGGGCCGCGATATCAAGCTTGCTCCCGCCCGCGTCGAGGGCTACCGAAATTTTGCGACCAAGCTGTGGAACGCTTCGCGTTTTGCGGAGATCAACGGCTGCGCGCGGATCGCGGCTTTCGACCCCGCGGGCGTCAAAGAAACTCTGAACCAATGGATGCTCGGGGAGGCCGCAAAGGCCTGCGCCGAGGTTTCATCGGCCATTGAGGGCTATCGGTTTAACGACGCGGCCAATGCCGCCTACCGCTTTGTCTGGAACATTTTCTGCGACTGGTATGTCGAGCTGACCAAGCCCGTGGTGCAGGGGCCCGACAGCGCCGCAAAAGACGAGACGCGCGCGGCAACCGCTTTCGCGCTCGACCAGATCGCCAAGCTTCTGCATCCCTTCATGCCCTTTCTGACAGAGGAGCTTTGGGCGGAATTTTCGGCGCGGGCCGGGCAGGGCGATGCGGGCCTGCTGGCTCTGGCGCCGTGGCCGGCTTTATCCGGGCTTGAGAACGCCGCCGCCGAGGCTGAAATCGGCTGGGTTGTTGATCTTGTCTCCGAAATCCGCTCGGTGCGCAATGAGATGAACATTCCAGGCGGGCAGCCCATTCCGCTCGTCCTTGTCGGCGCGCCCGCCGATGTTCAGGCGCGCGCGCGGGCGTGGGACGAGACGATCCGCCGGCTTGCGCGCCTGTCGGAGATTTCGTTCGCCGCCTCCGCGCCGAAAAGTTCGGCGCAGATGATCGTGCGCGGAGCCATCGTCTGCCTGCCCCTTGAAGGCGTCATCGATATCGGCGCCGAGACCGCCCGCCTCGCGAAGGAAATCGCCAGGGAGCAGGGCGAGGTCAAAAAGGCCGAAGCCAAGCTGGGCAATGCGGATTTCATCGCGCGCGCGCCGGAGGAAATCGTCGAGGAAAACCGCGAGCGCCGCGCCGACGGGCTGGCGAGGATCGACAAAATGCGGGCGGCGCTGGAGCGGCTGAAGTAGCTACGCCGCCTCCGCCGAAATCCGGCTCGAGGACACGTTGACCCGCCCCTCTATGAGGCTCGCGTCGAGCAGCGCCCGAAAAACTCGGTGTTGCCCTCGATGCGCCGACGGTTGCCAAAACAGCGCCATTGGGGCAACTTGCCAGTCTAGGTGACGTTCAACAGGCGAATTTCATTCAGGTAATCGGGGGAATTCTTGACGCCGGATCGCCGTAAATTCCTGCAGGCCGCCGCAGGGACGGTTCCGTTTTGGGTCTTGCCGCGGGTTGCGAAGGCCCAAACAAATAACGAAGTCAGGGCGAAGAATGGAACCCGCGTCATCACATTGGGAACGCGAAGCGGGCCGACGCCCGACGTTGATCGCGCCCAATCGTCCAATGTGCTTATCACCAACGGCGCCGCCTACGTCGTAGACGCGGGTGACGGCGTTTCCCGGCGTCTAATCAGGCTCGGAATCAATTTTCGCGATATCAACAGTGTTTTCATTACGCATCTCCACAGCGATCACACAGGCGGCCTCGGAAGCCTTATGACCTGGATGGATGATCGCGGGAATCCAGCCAAAGTCGTGAACATCGACGGTCCGCCGGGCACCGAAGCCGCGGTCGAAGGCTTGCTTCGGTTTTTGAGCGTCAGCGCGGAAATAAGAGTAAGCGATGGAACGAGGACACGCCTGCCGGTGAAGCGGTTCAGCAGCAAAAACATTGGCGAGGGACTGGTCTTCCAGGACTCGAACGTCAAGGTTACCGCGGCGGAAAACACCCACTTCCACTTTCCGCCCGACAGCCCGGGATTCGGGAAATACAAATCGTTTGGATATCGATTTGACACGGCGGATCGGTCCATCGTCTTCACTGGTGACACCGGTCCAAGCGACAAAATCGCCGAACTTGCCAAAGGCGCGGACCTCCTTGTTTCCGAAGCGACGAATCCAGTGGACGAATTCGTCGAAGGAGAAACAAAAGCGGGCCGGTGGCAGCTTCAGACCGCGGAGCAACAGAAAGCTTCGATACGGCACCACATCGAAGAGCACTTGTTACCCGAAGATCTCGGCAAGATGGCGGCGCATGCGAACGTCAAGGCGGTGGTGATGACCCACCTGCAGCCGAGCCGGAACAACGACTACTCGCGATACATCGAAGACGTCAAAAAACACTTTTCGGGTCAAGTTTTCGTCGCGAAGGACCTGGCGGAGTTTTGACGGGAGGGCGACGCTGAAGTGAACCGCTTGTAGTCGCGGTTGAGCTCGCCGGCGGTGGCCCGGAGGGAAAAGGGGAGCCCTGTTGCAATCCGGCAACAGCCGGCGCGCTTCTTCACAGGGGTGTCCGATTGCTTCGCGCGCGCCGCTTTTCAGCCATAAACCGCGCGCTATTTCAGGAATATACGGGATTTTCGAAAGCACTGCGGTCTGCGCGCCGGGGCCATCTCAGTGACCTATTTCACACAGGTGCTTGCACACTCGTTTTTCCGCGTGGCAAGTGGATTGATCTCGTTTTAGGGCGAGCTGTTCCAAGCTTTCTTGACTAGGATTGACCACGATGGATCCGCGCGTTTTTGACAAAGCTAAACTCCCCAGCCGCCATGTGACCGAGGGGCCCTCGCGCGCTCCCCATCGGTCCTATCTTTACGCCATGGGCCTGACGACCCATCAAATTCACCAGCCGCTGGTCGGCGTCGTCTCCGCTTGGAATGAGGCGGCTCCCTGCAATATTTCCCTGATGCGCCAAGCGCAGGCGGTGAAAAAAGGCGTTGCTTCCGGCGGCGGCACGCCGCGCGAGTTTTGCACGATCACCGTGACCGACGGCATCGCCATGGGCCATCACGGCATGAAGGCCTCGCTGGTGTCGCGCGAGGTCATCGCTGATTCCGTCGAGCTGACCATGCGCGGACATTGCTATGACGCGATGGTGGCTCTCGCGGGCTGCGATAAATCTCTGCCGGGCATGATGATGGCCATGGTCCGCCTCAATGTCCCCGCGATTTTCATTTACGGAGGCTCCATCCTTCCCGGCACGTTCAAGGGCAGGCCCGTGACCGTGCAGGATCTGTTCGAAGCCGTTGGCAAACACTCGGTCGGCGAAATGTCGGACGAAGACCTAGATGAACTGGAGCGTGTGGCCTGCCCATCGGCGGGGGCCTGCGGCGCGCAGTTCACCGCCAACACCATGGCGACAGTGTCAGAGGCCATCGGCCTGGCGCTGCCCTATTCCGCGGGGGCGCCGGCGCCCTACGAAATCCGCGATCAGTTCTCGATGGCGGCGGGCGAGATCGTGATGGACCTCATCGCCAAAAACATCCGCCCCCGCGACATTGTCACCCGCCGCGCGCTCGAGAATGCCGCGACGGTTGTGGCGGCCTCGGGCGGCTCCACCAATGCCGCCCTGCATCTGCCGGCCATCGCCCATGAGTGCGGCATCAAGTTCGATCTTTTCGACGTGGCGGAAATCTTTCACCGCACGCCCTATATCGCCGATCTCAAGCCCGGCGGGAAATATGTGGCGAAAGATATGTTCGAGGTCGGCGGCATACCCCTGATGATGAAGACCTTGCTCGACCATGGCTTTCTGCATGGCGACTGCCTCACGGTGACGGGCCGCACCATCGCGGAAAATCTGGCGAAGGTGAAATGGAACGATCAGCAGGATGTGGTTTATCCCGCCGACAAGCCGATCACGGTCACCGGCGGCGTTGTCGGTCTCAGGGGCAATATCGCACCGGAAGGGGCCATCGTGAAAGTCGCGGGCATGCCGGCGGCCAAACAGGTGTTCGCCGGCCCGGCGCGCTGCTTTGACACCGAAGAGGCGTGCTTTGAAGCCGTCAGCAAGCGCCAGTACAAAGAGGGCGACGTGTTCGTGATCCGCTATGAGGGTCCCAAGGGCGGGCCGGGAATGCGTGAAATGCTGGCGACGACCGCCGCGCTCTATGGCCAGGGGATGGGCGAGAAAGTCGCGCTGATCACCGATGGCCGTTTTTCCGGCGCGACCCGCGGGTTCTGCGTCGGCCACGTCGGGCCCGAGGCGGCATCCGGCGGCCCCATCGCGCTGCTGCGCGACGGCGACATCATCCGCCTTGATGCGATCAAGGGCACGCTGGACGCCGACGTGAGCGAGGCGGAATTCGCCGAGCGCAAAAAAAGCTGGAAGCCGCGCCAGACCTTTTACGGGTCAGGCGCCATTTGGAAATATGCTCAGACCGTTGGCAACGCCCGGGACGGCGCGGTCACCCATCCGGGCCACACAGGTGAAAAACACGTTTATGCGGACCTCTAGTCGCGTTTCGATTCTCTGCGCCATCGGATTTGCCGCCCTGAACGGGGGCGCGCCGGCGCGCGCGCTCGATGAAAAGAAGGCTGCCGCGCCGGTGGCCGCGGCGCCGCAGGTTTTCCAAAATCCGCAGCAGGCCCTTGGCAAATATATGGAAGGCTACCGCGCGGGCGATAAAAGCTCGTCCCTCGACGCCTTGCGCTATGCCGCCGACGGCGGCGAGCCTCTGGCGCGCTGGAAGCTCGGTTCGATGTATGCGGCCGGCGACGGCGTGCCGCATGATGATAAGAAAGCCTATGAATATTTCGCGCAGATCGTCGAGGACTATGACGACAGCGCGCCAAACCCGCGCCAGCGCGGTGTCGTGGCGAGCGCATTTGTGGCGCTTGGCGCCTATTCGCTGACGGGCATAGCCAATTCGCGCGTCTCGCGCGATCCTCTCCGCGCGGTGGAAATGTTCACGGTGGCGGCGACGGAATTCGCCGATCCCCATGCGCAGTATAATCTCGGACGCATGTATCTCGACGGCGACGGCGTCAAAAAGGATGCGCGGCGCGGCGCCCGCTGGCTCAAGCTCGCGGCGGACAAGCACGATATGGAATCGCAGGCCGTGCTCGGGCACCTGTATTTTTCCGGTGCGGAGGGCCTTCAGCGCCAGCGCGCGATAGGGCTGATGTATCTGACACTGGCGCGCGACGCGATCACCGACCGCAAGAAAGACAAGTGGATCGTTGATCTCTATGACGGCGCCGCGTCGTCGGCCAATGATCTCGACCGCCAGGCGGCGCTTGTCTACATCGAGCAATACGCTAAAGGCCGGCGCTGAGGCGTTCGCGTTAACGCTCCGGGCAAAGCGGGAACAGGCCCGGCACGAATCAGTGATTGCGCCGGGTTGGCGCGCTGTTCCCTCCAGATGTTGCGCGCTGCGGCTGTTTTCCGCTAGGGCTGGGCAGGCGCTTGGCGGCCAATTTGCCGCGCAGGCGCTCCTGCAAATGCCGGCGTTAACGCGGCGTCTCAAAACAGGGCATGGCCATGCGGGCACGCGGATGCGGATTGTTTGGTCTTGCCGCGGTTGCAATGCTGACGGCGTTTCCGCCTCCGCCCGCGCGCGCGCAGGATTTTCCGCTTCGGCCGCTGCGCCTCGTTGTGGGTTTTCCGCAGGGCGGCCCCAACGACATTCTGGCGAGAATAGTCGGCGCGGGCCTTGCCGCGCGCCTCGGAGTCAGCGTCGCGGTTGAGAACCTGCCAGGGGACTCTGGGAACACGGCCACCGCCGCCGTCGTCAGCGCGCCGGCGGACGGATACACGCTGCTCTTGGCGGGGCCGGCCAACGCCATCAACAAATCCCTGTTCGACAAGCTGCCTTTTGACTTTTTGCGCGATATCGCCGCTGTCGCCTCCATTGCCCGCGAGCCGCTTGTTCTTGTGGCGCATCCCTCGGTCCCCGTTACCGGTCCCGCTGAGCTTATCGCGCTGGCGAAGGCGATGCCCGGACGGCTTAAAATGGCTTCGACGGGCTCGGGAAGCTCGCCGCACGTCTCCGGCCTGATGTTCGCCTCGATGGCCGGCGTTGAATTCGACATCGTCCAATTCAGCGGCGGCGGGCCGGCTTTGAAAGGCATGATCGAGGGGGAGGCGCAGGTGATGTTCGAGCCGATGTCCGCCGCCATCGAACCCGTGCGGGCGGGAAAACTGAGGGCGCTGGCGGTCACCACGGCGGGGCGCTCGCGCGCGCTGCCGGATGTCCCCGCTCTCGGTGAATTCGTCGCTGGTTATGAGACCAGCGCGGTGACGGGCATCGGCGCGCCGGCGAAAACGCCCGCCGGCATAATCGAAAAGCTGAACCGGGAGATCAACGCGGCGCTGCTCGATCCCGCGATGAAAACGCGGCTTGAGAATATCGGCAGCGATGTGCTGGCCGGCGCGCCCGCTGATTTCGCCGCTCTCATGAGCGCGGAGACGCAGCGCTGGGCGCGGGTGTTGAAACCGAACATCCCGCGTTAACCTTTCGGGCAAAGCGGGAACAGTTCATGCACGAATCACTGTTCGCCGCGAGTTGCGGCTGTGTGCCCCGCGCATGTGGGGGCGCGGCGGGCGCCGGCGCCGATATGCGCCGCCCGAATTTCCCGCGCCGATAAAAACGCGCGCGCCGGCGGCGCCAAAGTTAACCTATCGCGCCATTTCGGCACAGCGGGCGGCTCACGCGAGATCGATGCGGACCGGCACATGATCGCTGGGCTTCTCCAGCGCGCGCATGCGTTTGTCGATGGCCGCGGACTGAAGCCGGTCCGCCGCCTGCGGCGAAAGCAGCAGATGATCGATGCGGATGCCATTGTTTTTTTGCCAGGCGCCCGCCTGGTAATCCCAGAATGTATAGAGCCCCGCTTCATCGGTGGCGGCGCGCAAAGCGT
>JANYFM010000358.1 GCA_025362655.1 Hyphomicrobiales bacterium
TCATCGCGGTGATCACGACCTGCGGAGAGAGAGCCAGCAGCGCCGCCGCGACAAGCCGCGCGTCGCCGCGCTCTGGCCACAGCTTTCCCGCGATGGCGTATACTGAAAGCAGCGTTGTCAGCGCCATCGCCGGCCCCGTCAACGCGCGGTCGCCGAGCGCGCCGAAAAACGCCCGCAGGGCGGCATTGCCGGGGTAATAGGCGGACATCCAGCCGCCGCGGCCGGGAATATCAAACATGAAGACCGTGCCGAGCGCGTCGAACAAGGGCCGCCATTCCGCCGCCAGCGGCGCGATCAGCCGGCCTGATTGCAATATGCGCGCATCGAATTCCGCCATGTCCTCATCGCGCGACAGCGCAAAATTCGACAGCGCGAGGCGCGTGCCAAAATAGGCTGCGAATACCGCGCCGCCGATGAGCAGCGCGGCAAGCCGGGACCGCGCCCGGCGGGAATGCCGGGCAAGCGCCCAAGGACCAGCCCAGGATTGCGGCAGCGGCGCATGGATCGCCGCAAGATACAGCGCGGCGAAACCCGCCAGCACCAGCGCGTCCTGGCGGATATAGAGATAATCGGTGATTTCATAGCCGGATTTGGGCTGGACAGCGGCGGCCGCCATCAGCGCCACGATAAGCAAGGCCGAGACCGTCAGCGCCGCCCGCAGCGGCTCGGCCGCGGCGCGCGTGTCGGCGGGGCTGTTTGCGGGAGCGGAGGCGGAGGACAACAGAGTCATGCGGAATCGTTTCGGCAAAATCAGCGGGCGCAAGCGCATCAGATTGCCGCTGCCGGCTTACCGCGGGGTTAAGGCGCCCCGCCGCGCGCGGTGACAGCATCCGCGCGCCGTGCTACGCGCGCCCCATGCTTGAAGGCCTGCCCCCCAACAATGCCGCCCATGTCATGCGCCTCGTCTGCGATGAGGACACCGCAAAGACCATAGCCGACGTGATAGTCGAGACATTCGACCCGGCGGAGACCGCTGCGGCCGCCTTCGAGCAGGACCCCAATGCCGCCAGCTGGAGCGCCGGCCCGTGGACCGTCGAAGTCTGGTTCGCCGGCGCGCCCGATGAGGCGCTGGTGCGCGAACTCGTGCGCGCGGCGGCCGGGACGCAAGCCGCCAAACAGCTCGAATTCGCCCGCGTCGCCGAACGCGACTGGGTGGCCGCCTCGCTCGAGGGGCTGGCGCCCGTGCGCGCCGGGCGCTTTCTCATTCACGGCTCCCACGACCGCGGCCGCGTTCGCTCCAACGATATCGCGCTGGAAATCGAGGCCGCGCTGGCGTTCGGCACCGGCCATCACGGCACGACGCGCGGCTGCCTGCTGATGCTGGACTTTATCCTCAAGCGCCGCCGCCCCCGCCGCATACTCGATGTCGGCGCGGGCACCGGCGTGCTGGCGCTCGCCGCCGCGCGGGCCCTTCGCACGGCTGTCGCCGCGGGCGATATCGACCCGATTGCGGTCGAGGCCGCCCGCTCCAACGCGGTGCTCAACGGCGCCGCGCCCTGGCTGCGGCCTGTCACCGCGCGCGGCGCGCGGCACCCGGCGCTGACCGGCGGCGCGCCCTATGATCTGATATTCGCCAATATACTCGCAAAGCCCCTGCGGCTGCTGGCGCCTTCCCTCTGCGCGCTGGCCTCCGGCGATGCCGACATTGTGCTTTCAGGCCTTCTGGCGCGCGATGTGCCCGGCGTGCTGACCGCTTACGCCGCGCAGGGCTTCGCGCTGGCGCGCCGCGGCGAGCTTGAGGGCTGGGCCAGCCTGCTCATTCGGCGGCGAGGAGCCGCGCCGCGGCGGCTTCGCTGATTTTCGCCTTGGGAACCGGCGGCGCGCTCTGCGCCGGGCGCGCGTCCCGTGCGAGGGCTTGGCAGGCACCGGCCAAGCGGCAGCGGGGCGGACGGCTTCGGCTGGAAGAGCGCCCGAATCCGCAAAGCCGGCGGCAGCGCCAGTCTCCGTTGCATGTGTTGCTCATCATCAATCCCCCATGGATGTATTGAGCCTCCAACCTGAGGCATTCATGTGACAGCGAATGTGCCGGGGCACACATGGCTCCGCACAGGGCGCGATTGCTTGCGGCGGCGCTCCCAGCGCTTTACCGTCTCCCGATGTTTGAAAGCCTGTTCCAGACCTTCGATGCGCCCGCCGCCGCGCGGCCCGGCGCCGCCCGCCTTGCAGCCCTGCGCGCGCAAATGGAACGCCTGGGCGTCGAGGGATTTCTCGTGCCCCGCGCGGACCAGCATCAAAATGAATACGTGCCGGCCTGCGCGGAGCGGCTGGCCTGGCTGACCGGGTTCACCGGCTCGGCGGGCCTCGCGGTCGTTCTCCAAGACAAAGCCGCCATCTTCGTCGATGGGCGCTACACGCTTCAGGTGCGCCAACAAACCGATGTAAAAAGTTTCGAGCCGCTGAACAGCGCGGACACGCCCGCGGAGCGTTGGATCGAGGACAATCTGCGCAACGCGGAACGCCTCGGCTATGATCCGTGGCTGCACACGCCGGCTCAGGCGGCGCGTTTTGAAAAAGCCGCGCAGGCCGCCGGCGGCGCGCTGACGCCTTTGAGCATCAATCCCCTCGATGCCGTATGGGTTGAGCGGCCGGCTCCGCCGCGCGGCAAAGCTTGGCTGCATCCCCCGCGGTTTTCCGGCGAGAGCGCCTCCGCCAAGATCGCCCGCGTGCAAAAAGCTCTCGGCCGCGCCGATGCGCTTGTCGTCAGCGACCCGCATGCGGTCGCATGGCTGTTTAACATCCGCGGCAGCGATCTCAGCCACACGCCGGTCGCGCTGGCTTTCGCGCTGGTTCACGCGAAGGGCCGGCCCGCGCTTTACATCGACGCCGAAAAACTCGGCGGCGCGGCGCTCAAAACACTGGGCAAACACATCGCCGTCGCGCCGCCCGAACAGCTCGCCCCCGATCTGGAACAGCTCGGCCGCGAACATAAACGTGTGCGTTTTGACGCGGCGACGGCGCCCGTGAAACTTGTGCAGGCCTTGCAGAGCGCCGGCGGCGCGTCCGATGCCGGCGCCGATCCCATCGCGCTGATGAAGGCCCGCAAAAACGCCGTGGAGCTTGAAGGCTCCCGCGCGGCGCATGCGCGCGATGGCGCGGCGATGGTCAATTTCCTCTCCTGGTTCGACGCCCGTTCAGCGCGCGGCAAACTGACAGAAATCGACACGGTGAAGGCGCTGGAATCGTTCCGCCGCGCCACCGGCAAACTCAAGGACGTGTCGTTCCCCACCATTTCCGGCGCCGGCCCCAATGGCGCCATCGTGCACTACCGCGTCACAGAAGCCTCCAACCGCGTCATCGCCCCCGGAATGTTTCTGCTCGATTCCGGCGCGCAATACGAGGACGGCACGACCGACATCACGCGCACCATCGCGGTGGGAAAATCCACGCCCGAAATGCGCGACCGCTTTACCCGCGTGATCAAGGGCCATATCGCCGTCGCGCTGAGCGTTTTTCCAAAGGGAACCTCCGGCGCACAGCTCGATTCGTTCGCGCGCAAAAGCCTGTGGGAAGCCGGCCTCGATTTTGAACACGGCACCGGCCACGGCGTCGGCTCCTATTTGAGCGTCCACGAGGGACCCCAGCGCATCGCAAAAACCGGCGCCGCCGCGCTGGAGCCGGGCATGATTCTGTCCAACGAGCCCGGCTATTACAAAGCCGGACACTGGGGCATCCGCATTGAAAATCTCGTTGCCGTGGAGCCGCGCGCCGTCAAAGGCGCGGAACGCCCCATGCTCGGTTTTGAGACGCTGACGCTGGCGCCGATTGACCTGCGCCTGATTGATCCAAAGCGGATGACCGCCGGTGAAACCGCATGGCTCAACGCTTACCACGCGCGCGTGCGCAAAACCCTCTCGCCGCTGCTGGAGGCGCCGGCGCGCCGATGGCTGGCGGCGGCGACGCGGGCTATCCCCGGCCAGGCGCTTATTTAATAACCGCGCGCAGAACCCATTTGTCCTGACCTCCGCGGTCTCCGCTCATATCATCGAGCTTCCACGACTTGCCCTCGCGCACAAAGATGTAGCGCACATTCAGCGGCAGCGGCTCGTCGAACGCATAGAACGTCGCGCGCACGACGCTTTTCAGCGAGGTCGCGGTCTCGTCCGTCAGCGTCAGACGCTTGACATCGGGGTCCTGCGAATTCGTAACCGGATCGAAATCGAGGATCGGCTCGTTGAGGCGTTTGGATTTTCGGTCCATCGCGTCGAGCGCGGCGCTCAGCGATTTGGTAAACCAGCGCTTGCGCAAGGCCGGCTGATCAAACGCGGACTTGCCCGAATATTTGCCGTCTTTGCCCGCCGATATTTTATAAAGCTGATCGACGATGGCGCGCGGCTCTTCATCCCCGGGGGAAGCGGGCTGCGCCGACGCGCTTGCAGAGGGGAGGGTCCAGACCAGCATCCCCGCCAGCGCGAACGCCGGCCAAACACAATTATTCATCATCCGCCCGGTCCCTCCGCGATGCGCGCCAGCCATTCGTCCTCGGTGAGCGTCTCGATGCCAAGCTCCCGCGCTTTTTCCAGCTTCGATCCCGCGCCCGGCCCGGCCACGAGTATATCGGTTTTTTTCGAAACGGAGCCCGCGACTTTCGCGCCAAGCCGCTCAGCCCGCGCCTTGGCCTCCTCCCGCGAGAACCGCTCCAGCGCGCCGGTGAAGACGACGGTCTTGCCGGCGACAGGACTGTCCGCTTTCACCGCCTCCATGGGCTCCGGCGTCACCTGGCCCAGCAGCGCGTCAAGCGCGGTTTCATTATGCGCCTCGGCGAAAAATTCCGCCAGCGCCTCAGCCACAACGCCGCCGACGCCGGAAATGGCGACGAGATCGGCGCGCGCCTCCGAGTCCGCCTCTTTCGCCGCGCGCGCGGTTTCGCGCAAAGGCTCCATGGCGCCGAAATGGCGCGCGAGGCGCCGCGCGTTGGTCTCGCCGATGCGCCTTATTCCCAGCGCGAAAATAAACCGGTTGAGGGGAACCCCGCGCCGCGCCTCGATTGACGCAAAGAGATTGCGCACAGAGGTCTCGCCGTAGCCATCGAAATTGCGGATTTTCGTCAGGCTTGAAGGATCCGCGTCGCGCGTCTCCAGCGTGAAAATATCCGCCGGCGTTTTGATGAGGCCGCGCTCAAAAAAGAACTCGATCTGCTTGTCGCCGAGCCCTTCAATGTCCATCGCGTTGCGCGAGCAGAAGTGCTTCAGCCGCTCCACCGCCTGCGCCGGGCAGATCAGCCCGCCCGTGCAGCGGCGCACAGCATCGGTTTCGCCTTTTTCATCCGCGCCGCGCAGCGCCGCCGAGCCGCAGGCGGGACACACATTTGGAAACACATAGGGACGCGAATCCGCCGGGCGCTTTTCCAGCATGACTTCGACCACCTGCGGAATAACGTCGCCGGCGCGCTGCACCACCACCGTGTCGCCGGCGCGGATGTCTTTGCGCGCGATCTCGTCCTCGTTGTGCAGCGTCGCATTGGTGACGACGACGCCGCCAACGGTCACCGGCTCCAGCCGCGCCACCGGCGTAAGCGCGCCGGTGCGCCCGACCTGGATTTCAATGCCGCGCAGAACCGTCGCCGCCCGCTCGGCGGGAAATTTGTGCGCGACCGCCCAGCGCGGCGAGCGCGACACAAAACCAAGACGCTCCTGCAATGCGAGGTCATCCACCTTGTAAACGACGCCGTCGATATCGTAGCCGAGCGAGGCGCGCCGCGCTTCGATTTCGCGGAAACACGCCAGCAGCCCCGGCGCATCCGCGCAGACGCGCATCAGCGGATTGACGGGAAGCCCCCAGCTTTTAAAAGCTTCGACCATGCCGTGCTGTGTCCGCGCGGGGATGGCGCTCATCCCGCCCCAGGCATAGGCGAAAAACCGCAGCGGGCGCCGGCGCGTGACGGCGGCGTCAAGCTGGCGCAGCGAGCCGGCGGCCGCATTGCGCGGATTGGCAAAAGTCTTGCCGCCTTCCTCAAGCTGGCGCGCATTGAGCGCGGCAAAGTCGGCATGGCCCATATAAATCTCGCCGCGCGCCTCGCAGACAGCGGGCCAGCCGCGTCCCGCCAGCCGGCGCGGAATCTCATCGATGGTGCTGACGTTGGCGGTGACATCCTCGCCCTCAAAACCATCGCCGCGGGTGGCGGCCTGAACCAACGCGCCATCGATGTATCGCAGATTGCACGAGAGACCGTCGATCTTGGGCTCCGCCGTGAAATCCAGCGGCGCGTCTTCGCCCAGTCCCAGAAAGCGCCGCACCCGCGCGGTGAATTCGCCCGCCTCCGCATCATCAAAAACATTGCCGAGCGAGAGCATGGGAACGGCGTGCCGGACTTTGGCGAATTTTTCCGACGGCGCGGCGCCGACGTTTTTGGAAAAGGCCGACCCCGCCAAAGCCGGAAACTCCGCCTCCAGCGCCCCGGCGCGCCGCCGCAAGGCATCATAATCCCCGTCGGAAATCTCCGGCGCGTCGCGCTGGTGATAGGCGATGTCATGCGCGCTGATTTTCAGCACAAGCCGCGCGTGCTCGGCGCGCGCATCGGTGGGGGAAAGGGAGGCGGGCGGACGGCGGGCTGTCATGGCGCAGATGTAGCGCGCCGCGCCGCCCCGGAGAAGGGGTCAGTCCGCCCGCTCCAGCAGCCGCCCCGCCGCCGCCCGCGCCTCGTCCGTCACCGAAGCGCCTGACAGCATGCGGGCGATTTCCTCGCGCCGCTCGCCCGGCGCCAGCGGCGCAATGCGCGTCGCCGCGCGCGCGCCTTTGTCCGCCATATCCTTGGCGATGCGGAAATGCCCGTCCGCCCGCGCCGCGACCTGCGGGGCATGGGTCACAGCCAGCACCTGCACCCGCGCGGCCAAGCGTTTCAGCCGCTGGCCGATGGCATCAGCCACGGCGCCGCCCACTCCCGTGTCGATCTCATCAAACACCAGAGTGGGCGCCGAGCCCTGGTCCGCCAGCGCCACTTTCAGCGCCAGCATGAAGCGCGCCAGCTCACCGCCGGAGGCGATTTTCATCAGCGGCCCGGGTTTGGTTCCTGGATTGGTGCGCACCCAGAATTCCACGCGGTCGATGCCTTCGGGGCCCGGCGCCGCCGCATCGCTCTCCAGCCGCGTCATGAAGGTCGCGCTTTCCAGCTTCAAAGGCGCCAGTTCCGTGTTGACCGCCTTATCGAGCCGTGCGCCGGCCTTTTTGCGCGCCGCCGACAGCGCCCCCGCCGCCGCGCTGAAACGGGCCAGCGCGGCGCTCTCGTCCTTGGCAAGCTGGATCAGCCGCGCCTCGCCGGCATCAAGCGCCGCAATATCCGCTTGAAATTTTTGCGCCAGCGCCGCCAGCGCATCCACCGGGGTTGAATATTTTCGCGCCGCCGCGCGCAAGGCGAACAGCCGCTCCTCCGCCCGCTCCAGCTCGCGCGGGTCAAACCGCGCGTCCCGCAGCGCCCGCTCCACGGTTTGCTCCGCCAGTTCCAGCGCTTCGATCGCCGCGTCGATCGCCTTGACCGAAGGTTCAATCAGCGCCGGCGCCTGCGCGGAGCGCCGCTCCAGCCGGCGCATCAGGCTGGACAGTTCCGCCGTCGGCGAATGTTCGCCGCTGAGCGCGCCATGCGCGTCCCGCAATTCGCCGGTGACCTTTTCGGCCTGCATCATCCGCGTGCGTTCGGCGGCAAGGACCGCCTCTTCGCCGGCCGCAGGCGCCAGTTTGGCGAGCTCCGCATGGGCGTGCCTGAGATAGTCGGCTTCCAGACGGGCCTTGGCGACGCGCGCCTGCTCGCCTGCCAGCGCTTCCTGCGCGCTCCGCCAAGAGCCATGCGCTTGCCGGGTTTTCGCAACGTCGCCGCCGAGCCCGCCGAAAGCGTCAATCAATGCGCGGTGGCGCGAGGCATCAACCAGCGCACGGTCATCATGCTGGCCGTGGATTTCCACCAGCGCCGAGCCAAATTCGCGCAGGGTTTGCGCGCTCACCGGCTGATCGTTGACGAAAGCGCGGGTGCGCCCGTCGGCCATCTGCACCCGCCGCAGCAGCAGATCGCCGTCAAACTTAAGATCGTGGGATTTGGCTATGGCGCGCGCGGCGTGATCCGCCGCCAGTTCAAAGACCGCTGTAACCTGGCCCTGCGGCTGGCCCTCGCGGACCAGCGAGCCGTCGCCCCTCGCGCCCAGCGCCAGCGCGAACGCGTCCAGCAAAATGGACTTTCCCGCGCCGGTCTCGCCGGTCAAAACGCTCAGGCCGCCCTCAAGCCCCAGATCAAGCCGGTCGATCAGAACGATGTCTCGGATCGAAAGCCGGGCCAGCATGGAACTCTTTGCTCAGCCGGTCCTTTTGAACAGGCGCGACAGCCACGAGCCCTGCGTCTCGTTGGGCGAAAGCCCGCCGTTCGCCAGCAGCTTGTAAGCGTCCTGGTACCACGGGCTTTCCGGGAAATTGTGCCCCAGGATCGCCGCCGCGGTTTGCGCCTCATGGGTGATGCCCAGCGCCATGTAGGATTCCGTCAGGCGGTACAGCGCCTCCTCGACGTGCCGCGTCGTTTGATATCTGCCGACGACATCGCGGAACCGGTTGACCGCCGCGTGGTAATTGCGCTTCCCGAGGTAATACCGCCCGACC
>JANYFM010000383.1 GCA_025362655.1 Hyphomicrobiales bacterium
GGCTGGCACAAGCACGAGGGCGAGTTCGGCCAGCCTTATACGATCAACCTGGAGCTGATCACCGATGTCGCGCGCGCCGCCGACACCGACCATCTCGCCGATGCGCTCGACTACGGCGCCATTGTCTCCGTGACCAAACGCATCTTCACCGAAAAGCGGCACAAGCTCGTTGAGAGCGCCGCCGTGGCGCTGGCGCGCGGCCTGCTGGCGGAGTTCCCCGCCGTCAGCGAAGTCTGCGTCCACGTGATGAAACTGAAACCGCCGATCCCCGAGCGCATTGCGGCGGCGGGCGTCTCGCTGCGGCTGAAGCGGGCGGAGAGCGCGGCGTGAGCGGGCGCGCGCCCGTTATCGCCGCGCTGTCGCTTGGCGGCAACATCGGCGATGTCGCGCGGGCCTTTGCGTTTGCGCTTCAGCGGCTGCGCGCCGCGCCCGGCGTGGAAGTCACCGCGCAATCCTCGGTGTGGCGCACCAAGGCCTGGGGCAATCCGGATCAGCCGGATTTTCTTAATATGGCGGCGCTGGCCCGCACCACCCTTGCGCCGGCCGCGCTGCTGGAGCTTTGTCTGGAAACCGAACGGGAGCAGGGGCGAACGCGCGGCGAGCGCTGGGGCCCGCGCAGCCTTGACATCGATGTGCTGAGCTATGGCGATGCGCGCATCGACGAGCCCGGCCTGACGATCCCGCATCCCCGGATCGCCGAGCGCGCCTTCGTGCTGGCGCCGCTGAACGAAATCGCGCCGGAACTGCGCATCGGCGGCTCAAGCGTCCGTGAGCTGGCGCAGCGGGCGGGGACGGCGGGGGTGGAGATTGTCGCGGCCGCGGGGGCCTGAAAAACAGCCCTGCCCCCTACAGCCCCAGCAGCCTGTCCCACAGCGCCGCAACCTCCGCCGCATCCGCGCCCGCGCCGCGCCATGCAACGATTTGATCGGGGCGGATGAGCGCGAAGGACGTCTCGTAGAGATCGGCGGCTTCGGCATCGGCGCTGAGATCGAGATGTTTCAGCGGTAGGCCGCGGCGTTGGGCCTCCGCCAAAAACAAGCCGGGCACGGCATCGCCTGAGCCGAAACTGAGCAGGGTCCAGTCGAACCCGAAATGGTCGAATAGCGAGCTGCCATCGGGCTGCCACGTATGCGGCGCGCGGCCGCCGGGCTTGCCGCTGGGCACGTAAACGCCCGGCAAATCCGGCGGCGGAGGCGTGCCGTCATCGGCGATCACGCGCGAGCCGTCATAGCGCGCGCCAAAGGTGAAGCCGGGGATATTAAATTCGCTGCGCCCGTGCGCGGCCAGATAGGCCCCGGCGCGGCGGCGCGCGGCTTCCCCCGCGCGGCCTTCGGCCTCAATGGCGGGCGCGGGCACGTAGCGCCCGACTGAATCGGCAAAACCGGCGGCAAAACGCGTGTTGCGCAGAGCCACCGGACGGCGCTCGGTCTCGTAGCTGTCCAGCAGCGCCGGGCCGGCCCCGCCTTTGATGACGGCGGCAAATTTCCAGCCGATGTTCACGGCATCCTCAATGGCGGTGTTGTAGCCCATGCCGCCGGTCGGCGTGAACAAATGCACGGCATCGCCGCCCAGAAACGCGCGGCCCCTGCCATAGCTTTCCGCCACCAGGGCGCGGCCCGCCAGCCAGGTCTCGAGGCCCCTCACTTCGAAGGGAATGTCGCAGCCCATCGCCTGAAGAAACAGCCGCCCGGCTTCCGCGCGCGTGATGTCCTCCGCCCGCTCATCCTTGCGAAGCTGGGTTTGCAGCACAAATCCGCCGCGCCCGTCGGTTGTCGCCAGCACGGCGCGGCGGCGGCGGTTGAAAGCCCAGTACATCCAGGCCCGCGGCGCTTTCACCGCGTCATAAAAGGCCGGCGCTTCCAGATAAACAGACAGCATCCGCCCGCCCATGAAATCGCGCTCCGCCGCGTCTCCGCCGGCGTAACGAATCCCCAATTGCTTGCGGATCGCGCTGGCGCCGCCATCCGCCGCGAACAGATATTGCGAGCGGATTTCGCTGGGCTCGCCGGTCACGGCATCGGCAAGCCGCGTGACCACATGATCGGCGCGCTCCTCAAAGCCGGTCGCGCGCCGGTTAAAAGCGATATCGATGGAGGGCAGCGCCGAGGCGTGGCGGAACAGGACTTCGCCGACATGGCATTGCAGCACGCGGTGCGGCGCCTCCGCGCCATTCCAAATATGCGCCAGCGCGCGCATTTGCGCCGGAGCCTCGTTCGCCGAAGGCAATTGGGCGCGGCCAAGCTCATGGCCTGCGAAGGTGGTGAAATAAGCGACATCGGTGGGATGATCGCCGGGCAGGCCGAGGGCGCGGATTTCGTTTGCAAACCCCAGCCGGCGGTAATGCTCCATCGAACGCGCCTGCGTGGCATTGGCTTTGGGGGCGGCGGCAACAGCCGGCTCCATTTCCGCCACATGGGCGGCGATGCCCCGGCGCCCCAGCTCATTGGCAAGCATCAGCCCGCAGGGGCCCGCGCCGATAATTAAAACCTGCGTGTCGAGGCTGCTCATGGCGCAGTCGTGGGGGAAAATTGGCGAAGGCGCAATGGGCGGGGATACAAGGCCCGGCCCCTACCCGCCCATCAGCCGCCGCACATGCGCAGCGGCCGATTCGGCCAGCCCCTCCAGATCATAACCGCCCTCCAGGCACGACACCACGCGTCCGCCGGCGTGTTTATAGGCGATGTCCATCAGCTTTCCCGTCGCCCAGCTGAAATCCTCCGCGACGAAGCGAAGATTGGCGAGGGGGTCTCTGTGATGCGCGTCAAAACCGGCGGAGATGATCACGAGATCGGGCGCAAAGGCGTCGAGGCGGGGGAGAATTTTGCCCTCCATCGCCGCGCGGAAGGCCTCGCCGCCGTCGCCGGCGCGCAGCGGCGCGTTGACGATGTTGCCGTATTCGCCGCGCTCGCCCGCCGCTCCCGTGCCGGGATAAAGCGGCATCTCATGGGTTGAGGCATACATCACGGTTTTATCGTCCCAGAAAATCTCCTGGGTTCCGTTGCCGTGATGCACATCGAAATCCATGATCGCGACGCGCTGCGCGCCATGGACGGCTTGGGCATGGCGCGCGGCGATAGCGGCATGGTTGAAAAAGCAAAAGCCCATGGCCGTGGCGCGCTCGGCGTGATGGCCGGGCGGGCGCATCGCGACGAAAGCATTATCGCCGCGCCCGCCCATCACCGCGTCGACGGCGTGGCAGGCGCCGCCGGCGGCATGCATCGCCGCCTCCAGCGTCGCCGGGTTCATCACCGTGTCGCCATCGAGCCTTGCATAGCCCTGGCGCGGCGAAGCGGTTTCGATGGCCTCAAAATAGTCCCGCGGGTGAACACGCAGAATGGCTTGCCGCGCGGCGGCGGGGGCGGGCTCCCAAAGCAGTGTTCGGAATGCCTCCCCCGCAAGCGCCGCCTCAATAGCGCGCAGCCGCTCCGGGCGCTCGGGGTGGCCCGGGCCCATCTCGTGGAGCAGGGCGGCGGGGTGGGTGATGAGGAGGGTTTGCACAGGGCTGCTTTCAAGCCTGACCCCGCGGATTGGATCAGCCCGTCAGTGTGGCCAGACCGGCGCAGTATGTCGAGACTTTCAACCGTCCGCTCGAAGCGTGTCCTTTCCGCAACGGTTTGGCGGCAAAATAAGGCTATGCTTTTTTCCCGCCAAGATTATGGTAAGGAAATCCCTAATAAGGTTGCGTATCTCGACGAATCAAGGCGGCTGGCATGAATTTTCGATCCATATCAATTATTTGCACGCTCACAGCGGGGCTCGCCGGATGCTACACCAGCGTGCCGGATCCGAAAATTTCCGACCAGGATGCGAAATATCTGGCGATGGTGCCGAATTTCGAAATCGACATGAATTTCCGCCGTTATCAGCTGGATGACCCGACCGGCGAGGCGCCTGGCACGGTTGTGGTGGATACGAAGCAGCATTTTCTCTATCTGGTGCTGCCCGGCAAAAAGGCCATCCGGTATGGCGTCGCCACCGGCTCCGAGGCGCAGGGCTGGTCGGGAACCGCGATCATGCAGCGCAAAGCGGAATGGCCGCGCTGGATGCCGGGCAGGCCGCCCGCATCATAAGTCGGCTTTAAATGGGGCCAGCGTTCCAGCATGTCGGCCGGCGGCATCCAGCGCGGCCATTCCGCTTTGCGCTGCATGATCGCGGTTCCCGACCAGCCCTGCGCCTCGGAGCCGGTG
>JANYFM010000005.1 GCA_025362655.1 Hyphomicrobiales bacterium
CCCCGTCAGGGTCACATTGTCGCCGGCGCGGGCCGCGCCCCAAACGAAGGGCTTGGCTTCGGGCGGATCAATATCCGCCTTCGCCAAAGTCATGCCGGCGGGCAACGCGCGTGTCGCCGCCACGGATGCCTCGTAAACCGCCGTCGTCGGCGCTGAGCCCGTGATCGTATAAGCGCCATCCACAAGCGAAACCGCGCCGTCCCTGAGTTTGGCGGCTTCCCCGATGGCATAGATCGCCATGGCTTCGAAACCAGCGGGCGCGCCGTCCGCATATTTCATCGTATCGGCCACTGCCGCCGAGGGGAGCGCGGCTTTGGCGGCCGCGTTGATTTTGCCGCGCGCGGAAGGCAGCGGCACATTTCCGTCCAAAGCGAACCGCGCGGCATCGTGCTTGGCGCTGAACCGCCAAGGCTTTGCCGGATCGAGCGCTTTCAATTCGACCAGCACTTGGCGCACGCCGTGGGAATCGTCCACCGCTTTGGCCGCCTGTTCGGCGCCCTGCCGGGTGAAGCCGGTCCCGGTGATGCGAATGTCCCGCCCGGCGGCGCTGACCGCCGGGCCATCAACAGCGTCAGCCGGCAGCGCGCCGATGGCGGCCTTGGCTTTGCCCGCCAGATCCGCCTCGACAAAATCGGTCTTGAGCGCGGTGCCGCCCGCCCACAGGGCCGCCAGCGGAATGAGACCGGGCCACCATTTGCCAGGCTGATACATAGCGCCTCTCCCAAAATTCGCGTTTTAAATCAACGGCGGCCGCAACGCTGACCAGCGGGGCATGTTTGCGTAACTTCATTCGCGCCGCTGCCAAGGCTGAAACAGCCAAAGCCGAAACGCCAAACCGAATTTCTAACTTAACCCCGGAAATTGCCAAGGGAATAATTTTTGATCAGCGGTTTACCGGAAACCGCCCGCGCAAAAGCGGAAATCCGTCCGCGTGAAAACTTGCCAAGGTCCGCCGCGTCGGGCATAGGAAGCCATCGCAAAAGACAGGGCTGAGCCCTTTCCAAGCGTCCCGCGGAGATGTGGCCGAGAGGCTGAAGGCGGCGGTTTGCTAAACCGTTATAGGGTTGTAAAGCCCTATCGAGGGTTCGAATCCCTCCGTCTCCGCCAGATTTTCTCAACACGCGAAAACCTTGCGCTTGGCGCGGTCTTTGCGGCGGGAGCGGGCTTGTCCATTCGCCAAACCGGTTTCACTCTTGCTGCGCTGATCGGCTGCGCTTTGGCGCCAGGCTCTGTCCCGGCCCGCGCGCAGCCGGCGCCCTTTTACACCGGCAGAACCCTGACCCTTATCATCCCCTCCTCCCCCGGCGGGGGCTATGATCTCTACGGGCGCCTTGTGGCGCGCCATCTTGGCAAACACATCCCCGGCGCGCCCCATGTCGCGGCGTCCAACATGCCCGGCGCCGCCGGTGTGACGGCCGCGCAATATGTCTATGCCGCCGGCGCGAAAGACGGGACGGTCCTCGGTCTCGTCTATCCCAATGCGATTCTGGAGCCGCTGACCGGCGCGCCCGGACGGACCCGCTACGACCCGCTGAAATTCCATTATATCGGCAGCGCCAATGCGGAGGTTTTCGTCTGCTATGCCGCCGCGAACGCGCCGGTGAAAAGCTTTGCGGAAAGCTTTGAACGGGAACTGATTCTCGGCGCCAGCGGCGCGGGCGCGCCCTCCAGTGAATATCCGGCGATGTACAATCATCTGCTCGGCGCGAAACTGAAAATCGTGGCCGGCTACCCCGGCATCACCGAAATCGGCCTCGCCATTGAAAAGGGCGAAATCCACGGCACCTGCGGCTCCAGCTGGGCGACTATGACAACCGGCCGTCCGCAATGGCTGCGCGACGGCGTGATGCGCGTTCTCGCCCAGGAGAATTTGCAAGCGCATCCGGATATCGCGAAACTCGGCGCGCCGCTGACCATCTCGTTCGCCAAGACACCTGAACAGAGGGCGGTGATGGATTTTGTCTTCTCGCAATCGACGTTCGGACGCCCCTTTTTGATGGCTCCGGAGACGCCCCCGGACAGGGTCGCCGTCATGCGCCAAGCTTTTGCCGCGATGCTGAGAGATCCCGAATTTCTTGCCGATGCGGAGCGCCAGAAGCTCGAAATCACCGATCCAATGAGCGGGGCGGAATTGCGGAGCGCGGTGGCTCGCCTGATGGCAACGCCCGCCGATGTGGTGGACCGCGTGCGCCAGGCGGTCAGCGCGCCCGGCCGCTGAAACTCCCGCCCATTCGCTTATCCGCCGCGATTGCGCTTGCGCCCCGCCGGGTCCATTCTCGACCGGTGAACAGCTTCGCCGGGGCGCCAGTGTGACAAATCAGGTTATCAACATCCGCGGGCGCAAAGCCGCCTTCATCGAAGCGGGCGCGGGCGATCCGCTGGTCTGGCTGCATGGCTTCGCCGATGTGCATGGCGCGGCCGGGGAATTGCAGCCGTTTCACACGGCGCTGGCGAGGCATCGCCGCGTGATCGCCCTCGCCCTGCCCGGCGTCAACGGCTCGGATGACCTGAGCGGGGGCTCCAGCGCCGACGATATCGTCTTCGCCCTGCTGGAAACGCTCGACACTCTGGGCCTGCCGCGCTTTGATTTGGGCGGCCATTGCGCCGGCGGCTGGTTCGCGGCCGAATTTGCCGTGCGCCACCCCGAACGCGTGAAAACACTCGCGCTGGTGGGCGCCACCGGCCTGTTTGTCCCGGGCCATCCCGCCGGCGACATTTTCCTGCATTCGCAGGCGCAGCGCGGGGTCGATTATTCCAGCCTGCGGGAAATGCTGTTTTCTTCCCCCGATCACCCGATTGCCCGCGAATTTTATCCGGACGGGCGCGCCGAAACCGAGATCGAAATCCGCCGTTATCAAATGCTGCGCTTTGGCTCGCTCGCCGGGTTCAGGCCTCCGTATTTTTACAATCGCGCGCTGGCCGGCAGACTGTGGCGCGCGGATATGCCGGCCCGCGTCATCTGGGGGGGCCTCGACCGCATGGTCTCCGCCGCCCATGCGGAGGCTTACGCACAGGGCCTGCCGGGCGCGGGAGGGAGCGCGCATTTCATCGCCGGCGCCGGCCACGCCGCGCATCTGGAGGCCCCCGGGGAGGCGGCGCGGATCGTCGCGGAACTCCTCCAAGTTTAGCCGGCCCGCTTATTTTGCGCGCGCGGCGCGATGCGCGTAATAGAATGATTATCCGGCGCGCGGGATTCGCCGCCCTGGCATTGGAACAACGCGTTGGCCGGCAATATCGCGATCACCACCGAGGATTTGAAAGAGGCGATCCTTAAAGACCGCCTGCTGCTGCATTATCAGCCGCAATTCACTCCCGACGGCGCGGGCATCCAATGCGTCGAGGCGCTGGTGCGCTGGCAGGACCCGGAGCGGGGGCTGATTCCGCCGAGGCTGTTTATCCCGCTCGCTGAAAAAACCGGGCTCGTCGCGGAGCTCGGCTCATGGGTTCTGCGCCGCGCCTGCCGCGACGGCATCGCCTGGCCCGGAATATCCGTCGCGGTCAACGTCTCGCCGCTCCAGTTCCGCGATCCCGGTTTCGTCGATTTCGTCCGGGCGACCGCCGATTCCGCCGGGCTGCCTTTCTCCCGGCTGGAAATTGAGATCACCGAAGGCGCCTATTTCGATGACATCGAGAGGGCGCAGAACGAGCTGCGGCGGCTGCGGGCTTTGGGCATTTCTCTCGCCTTGGATGATTTTGGCACCGGCTACGCGTCGCTGACCTATCTGCGCCGCCTGCCCTTCACCAAAATCAAGATTGATAAATCGTTCGTCGATGAGTGCCAGACCGTCGGGTCGGCGGCAATCATCCACGCCGTCATCGCGCTGTCGCGGGCGCTCGGGCTCAAGGTCGCGGCGGAAGGGGTCGAGACGCCCGAGCAGCAACGCTTTCTGCGTGCCGCCGGCTGTCATTATTTACAGGGCTTTTTGTTTTCCAAACCCGTGCCGGCGGCGCAAATCGCGCCGCTGCTCATGCGGCTGTCGGCGGCCTGACGAACCGCCGGGCGTCAGGGCTTGGCCGCCGTGTTCGCGGCCGTCTGTCCGAACAGGATTTTCTTCGCCTCTTCCGTCATGCCCTCGTTGCGCATTCCCTCGCCCTTCGCATAGGCGCGCGCCACGCCGGGGCGCGCCGCGATCGCTTCGAACCAACGCTTCAGATTCGGAAAATCATCGATTTCCTGGCCCTGGTTTTTGTAAGGCACCACCCACGGATAAGCCGCCATATCGGCTATTGAATAATCCCCGGCCATAAACGGGGTCTTGGCCAACTGGCGGTCCAGCACGCCGTAGAGGCGGTTGGTTTCCTTGACGTATCGGTCAATGGCATATGGAATTTTCTCCGGCGCGTAGATGCGGAAATGGTGGGTTTGCCCGGCCATCGGGCCAAGCCCGCCCATTTGCCAAAACAGCCATTGCAGCACGTTCGCTTTGCCGCGCGGGTCCGCCGGCATGAACTTTCCGGTTTTTTCCGCGAGATAGACAAGGATCGCGCCGGATTCGAAAACGCTGAGCGGCGCGCCGCCGCCGGCCGGCTCGTGATCAACGATGGCGGGCATGCGGTTATTGGGGGCGATGCCCAAAAATTCCGGGCGAAACTGCTCGCCGGCTCCGATGTTGACGGGCTTAATGGCGTAAGCAAGCCCCGCCTCCTCCAAAAAAATCGTGATTTTATGACCGTTTGGGGTGGGCCAATAATGCAGATCGATCATGACAGCCTCGTTTGCGGTTGAAGCGCCACTATCGGCCTTTGGCGGCCAATTTCAACCGTTGCCCGCCAGCGCCTCCCATTTGCAAAACAGCGTGTCAAGATCGCGCAGAACCGGCGCCATGGCCCGCTCGAATGCGAGCCCCCCCTCCATTCGCCGCGCGACGGCGCTTGCCATCGGCGCGGAGGCGGAAACACTCAAGGCCGCGCGCTCCCCCGTCAGGATCGGATGGCCGATGTGGCAAATCGCGTCGCCGGCAAGACCCGGGCAGGGCCGCGCCAGCGCGGCGCGCAGGGCGCCCGCAAAGTCAAGCGCCGCGCGCGGCCCGGCGGGCGCGTTAAGGATCAGCGTCACGATGCTCTCGCGCAAGGGATCATCGCCCGCCCCAGGCACAGCCGCTTCAACGGTGAGAAATACGCGCCGGGCCGCCATCGCGCGGGCTTTGCGCGAAAAAGTCTCGAGAACCGCGCGGCGCAGATCCGGATCGATCCTGAAATAGGCATCCAGTTCGCACAGCGCCGCCGCCCAGCGCAGGCCAAGCCCGATATTGGCGGGCGGCGCGGCGGAGGACGCGAACAAGCCCCGCAGCGCCGGCGGCAAATCAAACCGCGCGCCGGCGGGCGCGGCGCCGGGCGCAATATTGTCAGCGGCAAGCTCCGCCGCCATTTCGGCAGGCAGCAACAGCGCCGCGCAGAAAGCCGGGCCGCCGGAAAAATGCGAGCCGCTGACGAGAACCATCCGCCCGTGCTCCAGATCACCGCGGATTTCGTTGCGGTAAGCGCGCCCCTCGCAGGCGTCCACCAGCGTCAGCGCGCGGCCCGGGGCCGCCCTCTCGATGGCGCGCGCCGCGCCCCGGCTGATCCCGCTTAGCCCGGTCTTCGAGGTGTCGAGCAGATGCAACAGCAGCGCCGCGCCTGATTCGAGAGCCGCCTCGCCGAGCGCCAAAGCCTCCGCGTCGATGTCCGCCCGCTCGCGCGGCTCGCCATCGGGATGGCGCAGATCAAGGCTCAGCGTGACGATATCCGCGCCCCCGCCCGCCTCGAAATGCGCGCTCTCCGCCGGTGTCGAGGCGATTTCCACGAGGCGGCGGCGCAACAGGCGCATGGCGATCGCCCGCGCAAAGAGACGCGCCTGCGCGGCCGTCGCGGCCAGCAGCACGCAGGCCTGCGCGCCGGCAAAATGCCGCGCGATGCCGAGGCGGATATCGTCGAACCACGCCGACAGTGACAGCGGCTGCGCATGGGCATTGCGTGTCAGCCGCGCCAGAAGGGCGAGGTTCGCATCCCAGGCGCTTTGGCTGATGGCCTGCGCGCTGGTGGAGGAAAACCAGATTTCATGGCCGGCGGGACGGCTCGTCGTGCCCCATGCCGTGCGCCCGCTGGCGGGATCGGGCCATATGCGCGCGCCGCCCCCCGCCGCCAGCAGCATATCGAGCTGCGGGGCGAGCAAGGCCAGCGCGGCCCTGTCCGCCCCATAAAACCCAACCGCCGCCCCCGCACGCAACGCCATACGCAACCCCGCACGCGGCGCGGTTTAAACGCGCCGGCAATCACCATGCGGCGGGAAGGTGAACGAAGCGTTTGCGGGGCCCCGCGCTATTGGCGCGCGGCGGGATCGATCACGCGGCCATCAGTTGGCGCCCTTGGCGGGCAGCAGCGGCGCCGACAGCGGCGCGAATTCAACGCGCTGCGGCTGATTTTGCAAAAACTCGGGATCGAGCACGGCATTGCCCTGTTCGGCCTTTTCGGCGTCGGGCGGAATGGCGTTCGCGGCGCTCTGCTGCGCCGCTGTTGTTTCGCGCCCGCCGTCGTCGGCCATGTCCTCCGCTGTGCCCTGCTGCTGATTGCCGGCGATGATCTGCTCTTTGGCTTTGCCGGCGCGCTCGGCCAGCGGCGCGGAATATTTCAGCTTATGGGCGCGCGGCGAGCCGCTCGGAACGTTATTCTCATCGAGCGCCTCGACCCAAAGAAAAATCGCGCCGGGCTCCTGATAGGCAAGGCTGGGCTCCAGCACGCGCACCCACAGAAGCTGGAACCTCGCCGGCAGGGGCTCAATCGCCGCCCAGCCAAGGAGTCCCCGCGTCTCATAAAACGCCACGATGAAAAACGCCGAGGTGACAAGGATAGCCGCGCCTTTGACCGGCCAGCGGTAATCCGAGCGCAGCCCCATGACGAGCAGCAGCGCGCCCAGCACGGCATAGCCGGCGGATAGAGCGAGGATCGTTGCTGTCACGCCAGCGCCCCCCTCATTTGGCCGCCGCCGGCGCCGCGATGCGCTTGGCATTGCGGGTCAGCTCGATCAGCGACTTCGGCCGCGTGTTGACATCGCTCACCGAGCCGTCGGCGGCGACGCGGAAGCGCACGGCGGTTTTTTCCTGGCCGGTCTGGCTCAGCGTCAGCGTGTCGTAATGCAGCACCTGGAGCGTTGGATTGATCTTCTCGACCTTGACGGAAACACTTACGGGCGCCCGCGTCGTCGCCAGATAATGCTGCACATTGACGGTGTATTCGCCGGGAATGTGCCCGCGGATCGAAACGATCTCCTCGCGCAGCGGCGTCGTGATTTTTTTGCCGTTGACCATGATAAAATCGTTGGCGCCGCCGCGGTCGTCGCGCTCCAGCACCATGAAGCCGGCCTCGCGCTGGTGGAACCAGACGATATTGCCGACGGGGTCCTCGACATAAAGGTCGATATCATCAGGGTGATTGTCGGGCCAGTTCATGGCGATGATATATTCAGCCTTGGTGTCGATCTTGCCGGTTTTGGCCTCCGGATTAATTGCGAGGAGCGCCAGAAAAAACAGGAAGGCGATGACCTGCAACGCCTTGAACAGCATGACGGCGAAGGGATCGAAAGGCTCCTCGCGCGGGTAGAGGGAGAAATTATCCATTCTCGCGCTCAAGACTGGAGACGACGAACACCTCCGTCACATCGCTCGCCAGCGAGAACAGCCGCGCCGTCGCCGCATCCAGCATATAATACTGAATTTTAATCAGGATCGAGCCGATAAGCCCGGTCAGCGTCGTATACATCGCGACAGCCATGCCATCGCTCATCAGGCCCATCGAGGTTTTGACCGAGGCGCGGTCCCCCGCGTCAAGGCCGGCGATGGGCGCCAGCATCATGATAAAGCCGATAATGGTGCCCAGCAGTCCCAGCTTCATCAGGCTGTCGCTGGCAAACGAGCCGATCTGATTGGGGCCGCGCAATTGATCGGCGAGGCTGCGCAGCAGCAGCGTCTGATCGAGCCTATGGCGCCCCTGAAGGCCCGCTTTAAGCGCGAGGCTGCGGATATGCCGCGTGACACAGCCCGCCGGCAGGCGCGCGCCGTCGGCGGCGATCACATTCGACCCGGCAATCGTCACTTTGCCCGGCGCATGTTCGACGATGGCCGCGACGCGCTGAGCCGCGTCCAGCTCGCGCGAGATAACGGATGTGCGCCACAGGCAATGCAGCGTGGTGGCCGCATAAAGCAGCGTGATGATCAGCGAGAGATTGGTGCGGTCGGCGTTCAGCATCACCCTGAACAGGCCGTAATGCCAGAGCAGCACGAAACCGAAGGCGCAAACTCCGGTAAAAATCATCCAGCGCAGCAGCGGCGCGCGGTCGCTTGTCAGGGCGCTGTCAAAGGTTTGGGCCGTCATCGGCGCTCCCGGACTCCGAGTTCGATTTTCGGGAGTTTCGCACGGGCAAACGCCCCGCGACAAGGGCGCGCAAGGATGCCGCGCGCAGCCGGCTGGAACCGAACTATTTAGTTGTTTTTGTTCGCTACAGCCCGATGATCTTCCCGCCGTTTAATTAAATCACCGCTTCCGGTAGCCATCCCTCCATTCGCGCCGCCCGCTAGCGCCCGAATATCGCCCTCACACGGTCTTTCACCGCCTGCGGCGCCGCCAGCGTTTTCATCGCCTCGGCGGCCAGCGCGTCGCCGGACAGCGGCTCCAGATCAAGATTGGTCTTTTGCATTTCAGCGATAAATTCGGGGTCCCGCGTCATCGCCATAAAACCCTCCTGGAGGGCTTTGAGAGCGGCGGGCTGGAGGCCGCGCGGCGCGATGAGGGAGCGCCCGACAGCGCCGCCGCTGGCATA
>JANYFM010000130.1 GCA_025362655.1 Hyphomicrobiales bacterium
AGTGAGGTGGCGGATGTCGTAGATCACGCGAGTCCGCTCGATTTGTCAGCCTGAACGGCGTGGGCGCCCTGCAGAAAATACCGCGCGGCGATCGCTTCTGCGAGGGCCATCAATCTTTGTTCGAAAGCAAGGATGCTGTCGGTGTCAAGATCGCCCGCCTCGGCGGCGGCGACATCGGCGGCGAGTTTGACGATCAGCCGGCGCGGCGCCTCGGGCATGCCGTCATCGTTGAGCACGGGCAGGCTCGCCACGTGCTCGCTCAGCCGCTCGATCTGGAAAGCCAGCGAGCGCGGATTGTAGGGGTCGAGCAGCACGAGATCGCGCACCGGCCGCTGCGCCACGCCCATGAGATAGCGCGAGCGGTATGTGATCTGCGAATCGACGAGATCGAGCAGCACATCGAGATCCTCCGCGGGCGAGGCGGCGCCGGCGAAATTGCGCGCCATGCGGCAGGTGTTGATGCCGCGCTCGATGCGCCGGCCCGCCTCCAGAAAGCGCCAGCCCGCGACACGGTTCATGTTCTCCTGCGCGAGGCCCGATATCGCCGCGAGGCCGCGCAGCGCGGCGTCGGCCTGCTCATACGCCTCCGCCTCGGTCACCGCGGCGTTTTCATCGGCATCGAGGCGCGTCTGGAGCGAACCGATCAAACGCCATGTATCGACGGAAAGACGCTCGCGGATCGATGAAGCCGCGCGCTGCGCGTCATTCACCAGCGACAGCGCCGAGCCGAATTCATCTTTGCCATGCAGCGCCACCGCCGCCAGCCGCAGCGAGGGCATCGCCGCCGCCGTTTTGACGGGCGCCGCGCCCCACGCGCCAAGCAGGCCTTTAAGGCCGTTTTGCGAGCGCGCTTCGGACTGGGCGTCGGTGTCGAGCAGGCGGCCGGCGAAACAGCGGATAAGCCGCAGCGTCGCCTCGGCGCGCTCCAAATAGCGCCCAAGCCAGAACAGATTGTCGGCGGCGCGGCTGGGCAGATTGCCCATGATGCGGCGTATGCGGATATTCTCGTCCGAAGGCAGCAGCGTCGTCATGACGACCGGCTTGTCCGCGATCATCCAGACATCGGCGCTCTGCACGCCCTCGCCCATGGACACGGCCCGCGCGTCGGCCCGGCCGGAAATCCGGGCGAAGCCGCCCGGCATGATTTTCCACCCGTCCGGCGTCGCCGCCGCGTAAACGCGCAGAACGAAGGGGCGCGGCGTCAGCCGGCCATCCTCCCAGACCGGCGTCGTCGAGAGATTGACCACCTCCTGGCCGACGTAATCGATGCCGCGCTCGGCGATCCGCCGCGCAAGCTCGGCTTTCCGCTCCGGGTCCAGCGATGCTCCGACGACCGGCTGGCCGGCGGGGAAATCCAGCACAGGATTGCCATACGCGCCGGCCACGGCCATCCCGTCGAGATTGGCGAGAACCTCCCCGCGGGCGCGTTTTTGCCCGCACCACCAGGTCGCGATATTGGGCATGGCGAGGTCTTCATCCAGCAGGTGCCGGCTGATCGAGGGCATGAAACTCATCAGCGCCTGGGTTTCCAAAACGCCGGAGCCGAGCGCATTGGCAATCACAACGCCGCCGCGGCGCACCGCCTCCACGAGGCCCGGCACGCCGAGCTGCGAGCGCGCGTTCAGCTCCAGCGGATCGGCGAAATCCGAATCGATGCGCCGCAACAGCACGTCGGCGCGCTTCAGCCCGGCGATGGTGCGCACATGGATCAGCCCGTCGCGCATGGTGAGATCGCCGCCCTCGACCAGCAGAAAGCCGAGATAGCGCGCGAGATAGGCCTGTTCGAAATAGGTCTGGCTCATCGGCCCCGGCGTCAGCAGGCATATGCGCGGATCAGAGCGTGTGGCGATCGAGGCGAGGCCGGAGCGAAAGCCCTGAAAGAACGGCGCGAGGCGCGCCACATTCATTTCCCGGTAAAGCGCCGGGAAGGCCCGCGACAGCACGAGGCGGTTGGCCAGCGCGTAGCCCGCGCCGGAGGGCGCCTGCGTGCGGTCGCCCAGCACCCACCAGCGCCCGTCGGGGCCGCGGCCAAGATCAGCGGCGTAGAATTTGAGAAACTTGCCGCCAGGCGGTTTCACGCCATGCAGCGGGTGCAGGAAATCCGGGCTGCCGGTGATGGCGCAGGCGGGCAGCACGCCCTCGGAAACGAGGCGCCCCTCGCCGTAGACGTCGGCCAGCGTCGCCTCCAACAGGCGCACCCGCTGGCCGACACCGGCTTCGATCTGCCGCCATTCGTCCTCGCCGATCAGGAGCGGCACATGGCTGAGGGGCCACGAGCGCTCGCTGGCCTCGCCAAACGCGCGGTAGGAGACGCCGGTGTCGCGGATATGGCGGTCGGCCGTCGCAAAACGGCTCTCGATATCGTCGGGCTCCAGAGCGGTGAGCGCATCGAGAAAACGCATCCACAGCGGGCTCGGACGTCCGTCGCGCCCAATGAATTCGTCGGGAATGCCCGGCAGAGGCGCGTAGCCCGCGATCAGGTCTTGCAAACGCTGCGCTTTCGAGGGCGCCTTCAAATTCTGATTAATCGCTGGCATTGCGTACTTTCGCGCATGGGATCGCAATTAGCCATGCTGTTTTTATAGAGTTTTGGGCCGGCGCAAATCCAGCGTCAGGGGAAACTCCCCGGAGACAGGCTCATCCGTCAGCACGATATTGCCGGGAGTATGGCCGTGATCCTGGAATCGCGCGAGGCGGCGGGCCTCGGCTTCGTAGCTATTCACAGGAAAAGTATCGTAACTGCGGCCGCCGGGATGGGCGACATGATAGGCGCAGCCGCCCAGCGAGCGCCCGGTCCAAGTATCGACAACATCAAAAGTCAGCGGCGCGTGGACGGGAATGGTCGGGTGCAGGCCCGACGAGGGCTGCCAGGCTTTGAAACGCACACCCGCCACAGCCCCGCCGGAAACCCCGGTCGAGGTCATCGGCATTTTTCGGCCATTGCAGGCGATTTCGTGGCGTCCCGGAACAAAACCGCTGGCCAGAACCTGGAGCCGTTCAACGGAACTGTCGACATAGCGCACGGAGCCGCCGGGCGCGCCCTCCTCCCCCATCACATTCCACGGCTCCAACGCCTGGCGGATTTCCAGCTTGACGCCGCCGCGCTCGACGCTGCCAAAGACCGGAAAACGGAACTGGAACTGCGCCTCAAACCAAGCGGGATCAAATTCATAGCCGGCGCGGCCGAGATCAGCGAACACCCCATGCAGGTCCTCGCGCAGGAAATACGGCAGCATATACCGGTCGTGCAGAGTGGTGCCCCAGCGCACGAGGCCGCCCTGCTGGGGCTCGCGCCAGAACCAGGCGGTGAGCGCGCGGATCAGCAATTGCTGGGCAAGGCTCATGCGCGCGTCAGGCGGCATTTCAAAAGCGCGGAATTCGACAAGGCCGAGCCGGCCCGTCGGCCCGTCGGGCGAATAGAGCTTGTCGATGCAGATTTCGGCGCGATGGGTGTTGCCGGTGACATCGGTGAGCAGATTGCGGAACAGCCGGTCCACCGTCCACAGCGGCGCTTTGTCGCCGGGTTTTGGCACATTGGAGAGCGCGATCTCCAATTCGTAGAGATTGTCGGTGCGGGCCTCGTCCGGGCGCGGCGCCTGGCTGGTGGGGCCGATGAAAAGGCCGGAGAAAAAATACGAAAGCGCGGGATGGCGCTGCCAGTAAAGGACGATGCTTTTCAGCAGATCCGGCCGGCGCAGAAACGGCGAATCTGCGGCCTTGGCTCCCCCGAGCACCACGTGGTTGCCGCCGCCCGTGCCGGTATGGCGCCCGTCGGTCATGAATTTGTCGGCGCTGAGGCCGCAGAGCCGCGCCTCCTCATAAAGGATCGTCGTTGTGTCGACGGCGGCGCGCCAGCTGGCCGCGGGATGCACGTTGACCTCGATGACGCCGGGATCGGGCGTCACTTTGATCACATCCATGCGCGGATCGCCGGGCGGCGGATAGCCCTCGATATGCACGGGAACGCCGCTCGCCTCCGCGCTCGCCTCAATCGCCGCGAGAAGCTCAAGATAATCATCGAGCTTCTCCACCGGCGGCATGAACACGCAAATGATCCCGTCGCGCGGCTCGACGGAAAGCGCTGTGCGAACGGCGCCATCGACGATCTCCTGTTCGGTGCGCTCCTGCGGCTGAACACCGCCGCCGGCGGCGCTCTGCTCGAACCGCTGCGCCATCGCCCTGGCAAAATCCCCGGCGCTCGGCAGGTCGTCGCGCTCCTCAAACGTGTCTTGCGGCGAGGTGAAGGGCCGCGAGGCCGGCGGCACCCAGGGAAGCGACGAGAGCGGAAGACGGTAGCCAACCGGCGAATCGCCCGGCTTCAAAAACAATTTGCCGCGGCGCAGGCGCCATTTCTCGCTGGTCCAGCGCGGCTCGGCCTCGGCGTTCCAGCGCTGCACCGGCAACACATATCCCGACGGCCGCGACAGGCCCCGCTCGAAGGTCCGCACCATGCGGGCGCGCTCCTCGGGGTCTTCGATTTTGGGATCGAGCGCATCGGAATTATCGGGGAGGTTGCCCTCTTTCACCAGCCAATGCGCGGGGTCCTCATAGGCTTCGACGACGAAGCTTGGATCAACGCCGAGCCGCCCGGCGATTCCGTCCGCGATTTTCCCCGCCTCGGCAATGGCATATTTTTTCGCGTTCGCCACCGTGGCTATCAGATCGGGATTGCGCCAAACGGGCTTGCCGTCTTTGCGCCAATAGAGCGCAAAAGACCAGCGCGGCAAGCTCTCGCCGGGATACCATTTGCCCTGGCCGTAATGCAGCATGCCGCCGGGCGCGAAACGGGCGCGCAACCGGCGGATCAATTCGTCGGCATGGCCGCGTTTCGTCGGGCCGACCGCATCAATATTCCATTCCGGCGCTTCGAAATCATGGGCGGAAACAAAAGTCGGCTCGCCGCCCATCGTGAGGCGCACATCCTGCGCCCTCAAATCAGCATCGACGCGCTCGCCGAGCCGGTCCAGCGCCTGCCACGCGTCATCGGGGAACGGAGCGGTGATGCGCGGCGCCTCGGCGATGCGGGTGACGCGCATGTCATAGTGGAAATCGATATTGGCGGGATCGACAAGGCCGGTGATCGGCGCCGCCGAGCGGTAATGCGGCGTCGCCGCGACGGGCAGATGGCCCTCGCCGCAAAACAGGCCCGAGGTGGCGTCCATGCCGATCCAGCCGGCGCCCGGCAGATAGACCTCCGCCCAAGCGTGCAAATCAGTGAAATCCTGGCGGGTGCCCTGGGGCCCCTCGACCGGATCAATATCGGCTTTCAACTGGATCAAATAGCCGGAGACAAACCGCGCGGCGAGGCCGAGATGGCGCAGCATCTGCACCAGCAGCCAGGCGGAATCGCGGCAGGAGCCCGAGGCAAGCTCCAGCGTCTCCTCCGGCGTCTGCACGCCCGGCTCCATGCGAATGACATAACGCACGCTTTTTTGCACGGCGGCGTTGAGCGCGACGAGAAAATCGACGGTTGTCGCCGGGCTGCGGTCGGCGGCGGCTATATAGGCTTGGAGATGGCGCCCCAGCGGCTCCGCCTCCAGATAAGGCGCCAGCTCCGTCTTCAGCTCCGGCAGATAATCAAACGGGAAAGCAATCGCATAGGGCTCGACGAAGAAATCGAAGGGGTTATAAACCGCCAGCTCCGCCGTCAGGTCGACCTCGATTTTTAGCTCGGAGGCTTTTTCGGGAAAGACGAACCGCGCCAGCCAGTTGCCGTGCGGGTCTTGCTGCCAGTTCACGAAATGCTCCGCCGGGGTCACTTTCAGCGAATAAGCGGGCACCGGGGTGCGGCAATGCGGCGCCGGGCGCAGCCGGATGGTCTGCGGCCCCAGCGTGACGCTGCGGTCATATTTGTAGTGGGTGACGTGGTGGATCGCGGCGAAAATGGTCAATTAAGCGTCCTGCTGCCTGGCCGGACCGCGCAAAACGCCCGCCCGCCCAAAATCCAAGCAATCGACATGCCACGAAAAGCGCTGGCGGCGCCAGCGCGCTGAATCAGGGACATGATCATAATTGTCGCGGGTTCCGCAATAATTTTGTCCGCGCCCCAAAGTTTCCGCAAGCGAAGCTTTCCGCCGCCGCGCTTGCAAAAGCGCTTACAGCCGTTCCTGCAAAAACCGCAGAACGCGCGGCGCGAAGAAACCGGAAATGCTCCCAGGCTCCTCAATGGGATCGGAGCCCCAGAAATGCCCGGAGCCCTGCATTACGATGTGCCGCGCATAATTGCCGCTCTGTTTCAGCGCCAGCAGGAAATTATCGGACTGAACGCGGTCCACAATATCATCCTCGGTGCCATGGGTGATCAGGAACGCAACCGCGGCATTCGACTTTGTCGCGTAGCTGACCGGCGAGGCGTCGAAATAAAGTTTGCGGCTGTCCGCCAGCGTTGCGCCCAGATACTTCTCCGCGATGTTGTCCAGCGGACGGTTCAGCGCATCGTGGTTCCATTGCTGCGCCATATCCGTGACCGGATAGAGGGCGACGACGGTTTTCACCCGCGTGCTGAGCGCGGAATAGGGATCGTCCATATAGGCCGCGCCTTTAAACGTTGGATGATCGCCGGCCAGCGCGACGAGGCAGGCGATATGCCCGCCGGCGGAATCGCCCATCAGGCCGATGCGCTCCGGATCAATTTTCAGCGCCTCGCCTTTGCTTCGCAAAAACTGCACGGCGGCGCGGATGTCGTGAACGGATTCCGGGAACATTTTTTTACCCGGCGTCATCAGCCGGTAACCGGCGGCGAACAATCCGATGCCCCGTTTGGCGAGCCACGGCCCCCAATATTGGTAGGCGGCTTTCGACCCCGCCTGCCAGCCGCCGCCATGCACGGCGGTCACCACGGGATATTTGCCGGGCGCCGCCGGCAAATAAAGATCGCCGAGCAATGCCGCGCCGTCGTGCCTGCCGTATTCAACGTTGAGCCTCGCCTCAATGTCAGCGGTCTGCGCGCGGGCGGGAAGCGCGGTGGCGGCGGCCAGGGCGCCGGAGCCGGCGAGCGCCGCGCGGCGGGTTGTGAGATGCATGGTTTCCTCCTGGATTGTTGAAGGCAGCTTACAGCAGCGGCGGGGCGAGTCCATGCGTCGATGCGGGGCCGCCCTATTCCCCCTTGCCGCGCAGCATCCGGATAATCCCGGAAAAATCCGCGCCTGCCCCGCCGGCGGCGTTATGCATCGCGTAAATCTGCGTCGCCAGCGCTCCCATGGGTGTCGCCGCGCCGGCGCCGGCGGCTGCCTCCTGCGACAGGCGCAGGTCTTTGAGCATCAGCGCCGAGGCGAAACCCGGCTTGTAACCGTGGTTGGACGGCGCGGCGGGCACCGGGCCGGCCACCGGGCAATAGCTCGTTGTTGACCACGACTGGCCCGACGATGTTGAGACCACGTCGAACAAAGACTGCGCGGTGAGGCCAAGCTTTTCGCCGAGCGCAAAGGCTTCGGCGGTGGCGATCATTGTCGCGCCGAGAATCATATTGTTGCAGATTTTTGCCGCCTGCCCGGCGCCCGCGCCGCCGCAATGGACGACGCGTTTGCCCATGTTTTCCAGATAAGGCCCCGCCGCCGCGAAGGCTTCCGCATCCCCGCCGCACATAAACGTCAGCGTGCCCGCGCCCGCGCCTCCCGTGCCGCCGGACACCGGCGCATCGACAAACAGGCAGCCCCGCTCCGCCGCCATCGCATGGGCTTTGCGCGCATTGTCAAAATCGATGGTGGAGGAATCAATCACCAGCGCGCCTTTTTTAACGCGCGGCAATATGTCCGTGAGGACGGCGATGACATGCTTTCCCGCAGGCAGCATGGTGACAATCACATCCGCCGCCGCGGCAATTTCGGCGGCCGAGGCGCCAATGCCGACGCCGGCCTTCGCCGCCGCCTCCAGCGACGCCGGCGCCAGATCAAAGCCGCTTACTTTATGCCCGGCTTTCACGAGGTTGGCGGCCATGGGACCGCCCATGTTGCCGAGGCCGATGAATGCGATGGCGGTCATGGACATGTCTCCTGCAAGCATATTCCGTTGGGCGGAATGCCGCTAATCGGCTAAAGGCTTTTTGTGATCCGGTCTTTTGCCGATAAAGACACCGAAACTCTGTTCCATGACAAGAGCGTCCGGCGCCTGTCAGGGATAGAGCGCCCGGCCCGCAGGAAACTGCTTCTGCCGCACCGGGCGCGCGGCTTCGGCGATTTGCGTGTTCCGCCCGGCAATCGTCTGGAGGCATTGAAGGGAGACCGGGCCGGCTGGTTTTCGATCCGGATCGACCGGCAATGGCGTATTTGTTTCCGCTGGGCGGAGGGCGATGCGTTCGAAGTTGAAATTGTGGACTATCATTAGGAACGGATCATGCCTGCAAAAGACCTTGCCCTCATCCACCCGGGTGAGATCCTTGCGGAGGAGTTTATGAAGCCGCTCGGCATCAGCCAGAACCGGCTGGCGCGGGACATGGACGTGCCCGTGAGCCGCATTGCCGGCATCGTGAAGGGCGAGCGCGCCGTCACCGCGGA
>JANYFM010000026.1 GCA_025362655.1 Hyphomicrobiales bacterium
TCCCGTATATCACCGAGAGCCGCCGCAGCATCCGATAATTCAACCCTGTGCCTCTCCCGGGTCAAAATCGCCGGCTCACCCTCGCCAACGACGAGTTCAACCCGCTTGACGATCTCGTCCAGCAATTCCGCTATCCCAGCCCCGGAGACCGCCGAAACAGCGAAACCAGGGGTGACCATGCCGGGATAGAGATCAATTTTATTAACTACTACAAGCACTTTTCCCGCGCCTTCGAGTTCGCCCGGCGGGGCCTCGGGACGCTGCGGATCATTAAGCCACACCACCAAATTGGCTGATTGCGCGCTTCGTACAGCTCGAGACATCCCCTCTTTCTCGACCTTATCCTTCGAATTTCTCAAGCCAGCGGTATCCACAAAGACGACCGGGAAGCCCACCAAATCCAAATGGACTTCGATCAAATCTCTTGTGGTCCCTGGTTGGTCCGAAACGATTGCCACATCTCGACGGGCAATTGCATTCAACAGACTGGATTTTCCAGCGTTCGGCGGCCCCGCGATCACCACACGAAATCCGTCCCTGACTATTTCACCCCGGCGACCGTCGGCGAGTACACTTTTAATATCATCGCGCACCGCAAAGATTGCTTCCCGTTCCTTACCACTGACCTCTGAGGGCACATCACCTTCATCTGAAAAATCGATCTCGGCAGCAACCACAGCTTGAGCGCGTATCAGCGCCTCCCGCCAACACTCGATCTTGGCGCGGAGACCGCCGGCCGCCACCCCAAGAGCTTGCCGCAATTGCGCATCAGTTTCTGCAACAATAAGATCAGCCAAACCCTCCGCTTCCGTCAGGTCCATCTTGCCATTGACGAAGGCCCGCCGCGTAAATTCTCCAGCCAACGCGGGACGAAATCCTTCAATCCCGGCCAAAGACCGTAGAATCGCGACAATCACTGCCCGACCGCCATGGACCTGAAATTCAGCGCTGTCTTCACCGGTAAAGCTATTCGGCCCCGGAAACCAAAGCACGAGAGCTCGATCAATTAAAATACCGCTGCCGGCATCACAAATATTGGAAACGGTCGCCGCACGCGGGCGGAGAGAAATACGACACATTTTCTCAATGGCTCGCGCGGCCAGGGGTCCGGAAATCCGAACAATCGCAATCGCAGCCGCTCCCTGCCCGCTAGCGACCGCAAAAATTGTATCGGCCATGCCTGACGCTCAACACATCAACTGCCCAAAACACAAACGTTGCGCTACCGAATCGATCCTACCGCGGCTGGCGATCAGGTATTCATCGACTCGAAGAACGTCGAATTCCCCTTGGGAGTCTCGCGCAGCTTCCCAAGCAAAAACTCGATGGCATCCACGGTTCCCATCGGGTTCAAAATCCGGCGCAGAACATACATTTTTTTCAAAATGTCCGGGGCCACGAGCAGCTCCTCTTTGCGTGTGCCGGAACGGGTGATGTCCATGGAAGGGAACACACGCTTGTCCGCAACTTTACGATCAAGGATAATTTCGGAATTTCCAGTGCCTTTAAATTCTTCAAAAATAACTTCATCCATCCGGGAGCCCGTATCAATCAACGCGGTCGCAATGATGGTCAGAGACCCGCCCTCCTCAATATTGCGAGCTGCGCCAAAAAACCGCTTCGGACGCTGGAGCGCATTGGCATCGACGCCGCCGGTCAGAACCTTGCCGGACGAAGGCACCACAGTGTTATAGGCACGACCCAAACGGGTGATCGAATCCAGCAAAATGACCACATCGCGCCCGTGTTCGACCAGCCGCTTGGCCTTCTCAATAACCATTTCCGCGACTTGAACGTGGCGCACAGCAGGCTCATCGAACGTCGACGAAACAACCTCCCCCTTCACGGATCGCTGCATATCCGTGACCTCCTCGGGTCTCTCGTCAATGAGAAGCACAATCAAATAGCATTCGGGATGATTGGAAGTGATGGATTGCGCGATATTCTGCAATAAAACCGTTTTACCTGTGCGTGGCGGCGCAACAATTAACGCTCTTTGGCCTTTTCCAATAGGCGCAACAATATCAATCACGCGCGATGACAAATCTTTCTTTGTTGGATCATCAATCTCAAGCTTTAAGCGTTGATCCGGATACAAGGGCGTCAAATTGTCAAAATGAACTTTATGCCTAACCTTCTCAGGGTCTTCAAAATTGATTGAATTCACCTTCAAAAGCGCAAAATAACGCTCCCCCTCTTTTGGGCTACGGATCAAACCTTCTACGGTATCACCGGATTTCAAACCGAAGCGGCGGATCTGCGAGGGAGAAATATAAATATCATCAGGCCCCGCCAAATAATTCGCGTCCGGCGAGCGCAAAAACCCAAATCCGTCCTGCAAAACCTCGACAACGCCTTCGCCGATAATCTCAATATCCCGATTGGCGAGCTGCTTGAGAATCGCGAACATCAGCTCCTGTTTGCGCATGATCGAGGCGTTCTCAACCTCGTGCTCTTCCGCAAAGGCCAGCAATTCCGTTGCGGATTTCGCCTTCAAGTCCTGTAATTTGATTTCCCGCATGGGGCGAGCCTTTTAGAATGCGCGATAGCGCGGCAGAAAGGGGTTTGACAAATGGGAGTGCGGCAAATGATCGTCTACGACGACCCTGCATGCATCGAGGGGACCGGCCCCGCACTCGCATCCACCTTGAGGAGAGGGCTGATTGCTTAAACCGATTCCGGGAAACACGCAAGCCTGCGGGGCACCGCTGCATCAACGGCGTCCCTGATTATACGAATGTGCCGCCTTGTCCCAACAACGCCAACATGTTACCCGCAGCGCATCGCAGCATAGGCTGATCGCGGCCTCATATTTTGTCTCTGGAGTCTAAAATGGCCGAGAACGGCGCCGCCCTGAACCCTGATAATCTGCCCCAGCTCAATGTTTTGGCACAGTACATCAAGGACTTTTCATTCGAAAATCCGAGTGCGCCCGCCTCGTTGGCTCCTCAGGAAACAGGGCCGAACATCAACATTCAAGTCAACGTCAATGCCAAACAGCTGAACCCCGGCGAGTTCGAGGTCAACCTTGTTTTGGAAGGCTCTGCCAAAACCCCGGACCTGACACTGTTCAAATTCGAGCTCGACTATGCCGGAATATTCCGCCTCAAAAATATTCCTGAGAACGAATTGCACCCGGTCGTGATGATTGAATGCCCGCGGCTGATTTTTCCCTTCGCGCGCCAGATCGTCGCGGACGCGGTGCGCAACGGCGGGTTCCCCCCGCTGTTTATCGACCCTATCGATTTTGCCGCGCTCTTCCGCCAGAAGATCGAAGAAATGCAGAAAAGCGCCGTCATAACCTGACCCGCCGCGAAAACATTGGCCGGCAACGCCCGGTCAAGGTTTGAGATAGTCCCGCCAGACCGGCGCCGCCGACAGGGTGGTGATGAGTGTGTCATGGCTTTGCGCCTCGCTCTCGCTGAGCGCGGATTGCAACGCTGGCTGCCGCGCCTGGCGCGGAGCGATAGCTATTGTTTTTATCGCGGCCGATTCGCTGGCAAGGATCAGGGCTGTTTGCCGCCCGCCAAGAAGCTCTGTGTAAACTTCCGCGAGAAGCTCCGCATCGAGAAGCGCCCCGTGCTTCACGCGTTTGGCCGCACTGATTCTGTAACGTTGGCAGAGAGCATCGAGAGTATTGGAAGCCCCCGGATGTTTCTTTCGTGCAAACGGCAGGGTGTCAAAAACCCTTTCCATTCCGATTGGCGTCATATCAGAACGTTTGAGCTCCGCATTCAAAAACCGCATGTCGAACTCAGCATTGTGGATCACCAAGCGGGACAGACCAATAAATCCCAAAAAGTCATCGGCAATATCGGCGAAAAGCGGCTTGCCCTTCAAAAAATCCGCCGACAGCCCGTGGACGTTATAAGCCTCCATCGGCATGTCCCGTTGGGGATCAAGATAGGTATGAAAGACAGCGCCGGTCGGCACCAGGTTCTGGATCTCCACGCAGCCTATTTCAACAAGCCGGTGTCCCGACCCAGGATCAAGCCCGGTCGTCTCGGTGTCCAAAACAATCTCGCGCATTGGCCTTTTTCCTAACCCCCCGCAATTCCGCACACCGATTTTATAAATGCCGCCGCTTGCATGGAGGCCGCCTCCAAACCGAACCCGGTTTCGATGATGAAATGAGCGCCGGCCCGCTTTTGAACGTCGGGAAGCTGATGCGACAATATCGCTGCAAACCGCTCCGCCGTCATTCCCGGCCGCGCTAAAACCCGCGCCTTTTGCACAGATTCCGGCGCGGAAACAACGATGACGAAATCAACACTCCCAATCCCGCCGGTTTCAAACAGCAGCGGGATATCCAACACCGCGAGCCGATCACCGTTCGCCCGCCGCTTGCTCAAAAACGCGTCTTTGTCAGCTGCAACGAGCGGATGCACCGCTTCTTCGAGGCGGCGCAAAGCCGCAGGATTGCCCAGCACCCGCAGTGCCAGCGAGGCCCGGTTCACCCGCCCGCCCTCCGTCACGCCGGGGAAAAGCGCTTCAATGGCGCCCGCGCCCGCGCCATTATAAATGGCATGAACAGCGGCATCGGAATCATGAACCGCAATTCCCAACGCGCGAAACATCGCTGCCGTCGCCGACTTGCCCATCCCGATAGAGCCAGTGAGGCCCGCAATATTCATGAAACACGCCCCGTATAGCCATCCATGAGTCAGCCCGCGATCAAACCGGCGCCCCTGAAATAGGCAAGCAATTTCATCAGCGGTAATCCAAGGATCGTTGCATAATCCCCATGAACCCGGTCAAACAGGTGGATTCCCGCCCCCTCAGCCTCATAGGCCCCGACACAGTCGAGGATTCCAGCACCCGCCGCCGCGAGGTAATTTCCAATAAAATCGTCCGATAAGACACGAACATCCATCCGCGCGCGATCGCTCGCCTGAAACAGCACTGCCCCATTGCGCGCGACGGCCCCGGACGAAACCAAAATATGCGAACGCCCGGACATAAGGCGCAAATGGCCCGCCGCCTCCTCAATGGAAGCCGGTTTGGAAAATACATCGCTGCCAATCGCCATCGTCTGATCCGCGCCCAGAACATACTGATCTGGAAACCGCTTGCTGACATCCACCGCTTTCAAGACCGCGAGACCCCTCGATATCCGCGCGCCGCTCCAGCCGGCCCCATAAGCGCGCTCGTCAATGGCGTGGCTTTCCGGCAAGATCGGAATCCCCGCATTTTCCAGCAATAAACGGCGCGGCGCGCTGCGCGAAGCCAGAATCAGCGGCGTTGCCTGTCTCCAAAGCGAAAAGCGCAAGCCCATTTGGATTGAACTCACAGTCATCCCGCGATAAATTTGATCTTATGCTCTTTGTATAGATCCAAAATCGCGGCGGCCGTCTCCTCAATCGAACGCTTTGTCACGTCAATCGATGCCCAGCCCCGCTCCGCAAACAACCGCCGGGAATAAGCCAGTTCCTCCGCCACCGACGATCGATCCACATAGGACGTATCCTGATCAGCATTAAGCGCCAGCAGGCGGTTCTGGCGAATCTGCACAATCCGCTCCGGCGAGGCAATCAGCCCGACCACAAGGGGGCGACGGAGGTTTTCGAGGGACGCCGGCAAGGGAATATTGGGAACCAAGGGAAGATTCGCCGTCTTGATGCCGCGGTTCGCCAAATAAATGCTGGTCGGCGTTTTCGAAGTCCGGCTGACCCCCAGTAACAGCACATCCGCCTGCTCAAGATTCTCCGGCTGCTGGCCGTCATCGTGCAGCATGGTGAAATTCAGCGCATCAATCCGTTTGAAATATTCTGCATTCAACATGTGCTGGGCGCCGGGCCGAGAGGCCGAGGCCGTTCCAAGATAGGATTGAAAAAGACCAAAGATGGGCTGCAGCACCGATAAACATGGGCTGCCCATTTCCCTGCAGGCGCTTTCCAGCCGATCCGACAATTCGCGGTCAACTAGCGTGAACAATACAATTCCCGGCGCCGATTCGATTTCGGAAATCGCCCGCTCCAGCTGAGCCCGGACACGTATGAGCGGGTAAACATGTTCAATCGAGGACACACCCTGATACTGAACAGCGACAGCCCGGCTAACGGCAATCAGCGTCTCGCCGGTCGCGTCGGAGACCAGATGCAAGTGAAAATAGTTGCGGCTCAAGCGCTGCGCTCCCATGTGTAACCTGTGCAAAAGCTAGCACAAATCGTCGGGCCCGCGATGCTGAAAAGGACAACAGGAGAGCTTCACCTCAAACCATCAACACTCCACCCCCTTTGGACAAAACGAGCCACCCAAAAATGCAGTGCGGGGATAACTTTCAACGACGTCCCATCAAATCATTAACGCATTGAAAAAATAGAATAATTATCCATCAATTGGCCCCAGACTTGGAAAGTTCCTGCCAAGAAAAACAGAAAAAATCCCCCTCGGATGCAAACATTTTGTTTCCCGCCCTTTCTGCCATACTCATAAAAGAATCAAACCAAAAGAATCTAGAATCTTTTAAGGAAGGGCAGACCGGTGGACACCGATAAAAAACCAACACCGGACATACTCCAGGTGCTTCAAGGAAAGCAGACCCGCCGCCCACCGATTTGGCTGATGCGTCAAGCGGGACGCTATCTCCCCGAATATCGGGAAATCCGGTCAACCGCTCCCTCCTTTCTCGAATTTTGTTACACGCCTCGTCTCGCGGTGGAAGCCACGCTCCAGCCGATCCGGCGCTTCGGTTTTGATGCCGCAATTCTGTTTAGCGATATTCTCGTCATCCCTGATGCCCTCGGACAAAAAGTATCCTTCGAGACCGGTGAAGGGCCCAGACTAAACCCGATCGATTCCATTCAGGGCATCCAAGCTCTGGATGCCAATGTGAGTCTGGATCGGCTTGGGCCGGTTTATGAAACCATTGAGCGTGTTAGGGCCAAACTGTCTGACGAGACAGCCTTGCTGGGTTTCTGCGGCGCTCCTTGGACCGTTGCCAGCTATATGATCGCGGGCAAAGGCACGCCGGATCAAGCGCCCGCCCGTCTCTTCGCCTATAAGCACCCGGATATCTTTGAAGCCCTGATCGACATAATCACTGAGGCTTCCATCAAATACCTGATCGCTCAGCTCAAAGCCGGCGTGGATGCGGTGCAGATTTTCGACAGCTGGGCTGGAGTTCTTCCCGCCGGGGAATTTGAATCGTGGTGCTATAAGCCGGTCGAAAAGATTGTCGCTGAAGTCAGAAAAGCGATTCCGAACGCGCCGATCATCGCCTTTCCAAGAGGATCCGGGGTCCATTTGCCAAAGATCGCAAAGATCGAGGGGTTGAGCGGTATTGGCCTTGATACGTCGGTTGATCCCGCTTGGGCATCCAAAGAAGTGCAATCAATTTTGCCGGTTCAGGGAAATTTGGACCCATTGGCTTTGCTGGCTGGCGGAAAAAGGCTAGATCAAAGCATTGATTATATTATAAAAAATCTATCCCAAGCGCCTTTCATTTTCAATCTCGGGCATGGAATTTTGCCGCCAACCCCGATTGAAAATGTGGTGCAACTCATAAAGCGGGTAAAAGGGTAACGGGGCAAAGGAACTGACACAACAGAATGGCCGCGCATTCGATCCCGATTTGCGGTATGCAGGGCGGTCAAACGTTTTGATCTCAATCGCCCCGTTGCGCGGCCCAGCAGGCAATCATGTCCGACGCCTTCGATATCACCACCGTTATTTTTGCGCTTCTAGCGCTGTTTGTGCTTTTCAAACTTCGATCCGTCCTCGGCGCCCGGACCGGAAGCGAGCGCCCGCCTTTCAATCCTTTCAATCGCCCGAAGCCGGATGAAGCTAAAGCAGCGCCCCCGGTGCCATCGGGAAACGTCATTAATTTGCCAGGAGCCGCGACGCCCGGGAACGCCAATGAAAAACCTGCGGCCGGCGCGAACTCCTGGGGAGATTTTGCCGAAACGACGGCATGGCAGGGGCTCGAGAATATCACCGGCGCTGATGCCTCGTTTTCCGCGCCCGGGTTTCTAACCGGCGCAAAGTCGGCTTATGAAACCATTGTATGCGCCTTCGCGGCAGGGGATTTGAAGACCCTTGCGCCGCTTCTCGCCACGGATGTTTATGATGGATTTCAAGGCGCGATCGCGGCGCGGGAAACACGCGGTGAAAAGATCGAGACAACTTTCGTCTCGATTGAAAAAGCTTTTATAAACGATGCGCAGCTGCGCGGCTCAACCGCTCAGATCACGGTGCGCTTTTTATCCAAGCTGATAACCGCGACCCGCGACCGCGAGAAAAAGGTCATCGATGGCAATCCCGAGAAGGTTGCCGATATCACGGATGTCTGGACCTTTGCCCGGGATGCGAAATCACGTGATCCCAATTGGAAGCTGATCGCCACCGAGACAGCTCATTGACCCATTATGCGAATTGCCGGATTTGCCGCTTTTTGTTCGATATTGACGCTGGCAACCCCGGCGCGGGCCCAAACTCAATGGCCGTTGCCGGCCTCGCTCGCAACGCTTGAGGCGCGCGCGTTTTCCGATCTCCAAGGCTTCAAGGACGACAATTTTCTTGAGGCTTGGAATTCTTTTGAGCGCACGTGCAAATCAGCCGGATCAAACCGGGGGCTCTTATCCATCCGCGCGGTTTGCGCCGAAGCGCGGAAAAAACCGCCGGGCAGCGCGGATGAGGCGCAAACTTTTTTTAAGACTCATTTTCAGCCCTTTGAAATCATCCCGGCGGGCGCCGCGCCAAAATTGAACCCGGCATTTTTAACCGGATATTACGAGCCCATTCTTCCCGGCTCGCTCACGCAAAGCCCGGACTTCCGCGAGCCCCTTCTGGCAAGACCCGGCGATCTCGTTGATCTTGGCCAAGGCCACAGCCACCCGGTTCTGCCAACCGGGGAAACCGCCGGCCGGTTCGGCAAAGACGGCGGTTTGGAGTCCTATCCGGATCGAAACGCCATCGATGCCGGCGGGCTTTCAGATCATGCGCGGCCCGTCGTTTGGGTTCGGGACGCGATCGAGGCTTTTATGGTCCATGTGCAGGGCTCCGCGGCGGTGCGGCTGTCCTCGGGATCGCTGCTTCGGCTCAGCTATGCCGGCCGCAACGGCCATCCCTATTCGTCCATTGGAAAAATCCTCGTTGATTCCGGCGAAGTTCCGCTGGAGCAAATGTCCCTCGCGCGGCTGAAACAATGGGTTCGCGATAACGGGCAGGGGCCGGGCGATAAAGGCCGCAGCCTCCTTCACCAAAACCGCTCGTTCATATTTTTCAATGCGGATTCATCGGATGAGCGCGCCACTGGGCCGATCGGGGCCGCGGGCGTGCCCTTATCGCCCTTGCGATCCATCGCCATCGATAAAAATCTATGGCCGTGGGGCTTGCCGTTCTGGATTGAAGCGCGGATTCCCTGGCGGGAGCCGGGGGCGGAAGCCCCGGCTTTTGGAAAACTGATGATTGGACAAGACACCGGCAGCGCGATTTTAGGGCCCGCCCGCGCCGATTTGTATTTCGGCTCGGGCGATGATGCCGGGGCTCTGGCGGGCGGCATCAAACACTATGGCCGCATGTTTGTCCTGTTGCCCGCGCCCTCCGATGCCGGAGCCGCTCCGTGAGCGGGACCGAGCGGAAATCAACCCCCGCCCGCCGCCGGGTCTTATCGTTCGATGAGCGGGACCTCTGGCAAAGAGTAACCCGCGACGTTACGCCGAAACGCTCCAAGAAGAAGCCGCAGCCGGTTGAGCCTTCCATCGAAGCCACGCCGGCCGCGCCTTCGAAACCTCGCCCAAGCACGGATGCAAAGCCGGTTCCCGGAAAAGTTACCCCGGCCGCTTTGCCTGCCGCGCCGAAATATCCGGCTCCGCTTGTCGAGCTGGAGCGCCGTCAGAAAATCAAAATCGCAAAGGGCCGCACCGCACTCGATGGCAAGCTCGATCTCCATGGTATGCGATTGCACGAGGCGCATGCCGCTCTCCACAGCTTCATTCTGAATGCGCAAGCCCGCCGCGCCCGGGTGCTTCTCGTGGTGACCGGCAAAGGCGGCGGCAAGGCGTCTGATTCAGTGGCCCCGGACCGCCCGTCAGGAGTTCTGCGCCGCAGCGTTCCCCAATGGCTTGGGGAGCCGCAATTGCGGAGCGTCGTGCTCGGCGTCGAAGAAGCGGCGCGGAACCACGGCGGCGCGGGCGCGCTCTACGTGCGTTTGAGAAAGCCGCGCCCATAGGCGTCGTTGCAATCGTTTGTCGATCACACTATGCAACCGGCGTCTCCTGTTCTTCTGACGGGAGATGGCGCTTAAACCCCACCGTCGCTGGCCTTAGCGGAGTTCATGATGACCGATTGTAAATATGATGTCCTCGGCCTCGGGAACGCCATCGTCGATGTGATAGCTCAAGCGGATGATGATTTTTTGCAGCGCGAGGGTCTCGGCAAGGGTTCCATGGCGCTTGTGGATGAGGCGCGGAGCGCGAAACTGTATGGAGCGATGGGTTCCAGCATCATCATATCGGGCGGTTCCGCAGCCAATACAATTGTCGGAGTCGCTTCCTTTGGCGGCAAGAGCGCATTCATCGGCAAAGTGAAATCTGATGACGCCGGTTTGGCCTTTACCCACGACATCCGCGCCGTCGGTGTCCACTTCGCCACCACGCCGGCGGTCACGGGCCCGGCCACCGCGCGCTGCCTTGTGATGGTGACCCCTGACGGCGAGCGCACGATGAACACATTCGTCGGCGCCTGCCAGAACCTCACCGTCGATGATGTCGATAAAAGCCTCGTTGAGGCCTCTGCGATTGTCTATCTTGAAGGCTATCTTTGGGATCCGCCGCACGCGAAAGAAGCCTTCGTTAAAGCTGCTTTGATTGCTCACGCCGCCGGCCGCAAAGTAGCGCTGACCTTGTCCGACTCCTTTTGCGTCGACCGCTATCGCGGCGAATTTCTGGAGCTCATCCGGAACAAGACCGTTGATATCGTGTTCGCCAATCAGCACGAGTTGAAATCCCTCTACCAGACGGCGGATTTTGACACCGCGGTGGCGGCGCTGCGGGAGGAGGATATCCTCGGCGTGGTCACTAAATCCGCGGAAGGTTCGCTTGTGGTCACCCGCGGCGCAACGCAGGCCGTTGGCGCCAGCCCCATTGAAAAGCTTGTCGATACGACCGGCGCCGGGGACCTGTTCGCCGCCGGCTTTCTGTTTGGCTATTCGCGCAATCTGGAGCATGCGGAATGCGCGCGTCTCGGCGCCTTGGCCGCCGCTGAAATCATTCAGCACTACGGCGCGCGGCCTGAAACCGGCCTGCTCCAGTTGGCGCGGGACAACGGCCTTATTTAAACCGCGGCGCGGCCGATCAAAGCTTGCGCAAAGCAACCTCGCCGATCTCATGGGACGCGTTTTTCGTCAGCACAAGGTTTGCGCGGGCTTTGGTGGGCAGGATGTTTTCGCGCAAATTGCGAAGATTGATCCGCGTCCAGATGGATTTTGCAGTGTCCTCGGCCTCGCTGTCTCCCAGATCGGCGTATTTCCGGAAATAGGATTGCGGATCGCGAAACGCCGTCCGCCGCAGCCGCATAAACCGTGAGACATACCAGTTTTCAAGATCAGCCTCGGATGCATGAACGTAAATTGAGAAATCGAAAAAATCCGAAACAAACGGAGTTTCGTTCCCAAGTTTGTTGGGCAGCAGCACGTTGAGCCCTTCGATGATCAGAATATCCGGACGGTCAATGACCACATGCTCATTCGGCATCACATCATAAAGCAGATGCGAATAAACCGGCGCTTCCGCGCGAAGCTCGCCGGCCTTCACCCGCGCGAGGAAACGCAGGAGCCCCGCTCCGTCGTAGCTCTCGGGAAAACCCTTCTTCTCCATCAGGCCTTGTTTTTCGAGGACGGCATTGGAATGAAGAAAACCGTCGGTAGTCACGAGGTCAACCTTCGGCGTGTTTGGCCACCGCGAGAGCAGAGCCTTTAGAACGCGCGCTGTCGTTGATTTTCCCGCCGCGACCGATCCCGCAATGCCGATAATGTAGGGTGTCTTTTTCCCCCCCGCGCCGAGAAATTTTTGCGTCGCTCTGAACAGCTCCTGCGTCGCCGCGACATAAAGAGCCAGCATTCTCGATAGCGGCAGGTAAATTGCCACGACCTCATCGACTGAAATCGGGTCATCGACGGATTGCAGACGCACGAGGTCATCGAGGGTTAAGGTGAGCGGCATATCCGCGCGCAGCGACGCCCATTCGCGTCTGGTGAAGCGGCGGTAAGGCGATGCTTCCGCCGCGGGCAAATGAATTTCCGGGTTTTGACTCATCAGCGCAATTCCACGGGGCCTGCCTAATCCTGTTTTGGGCGCTGCGCTTTTTCCACGTGGCCGGAAACCGCCGTCCGCCGCTCCAGCTCGCTCAGCACTTCATCCATCCTCACTTCGCGCGAATGAAGCAGCACAAGCAAATGATAAAGCGTGTCGGCGGATTCCGCGATCAGCGCCGCGCGGTCCGGGCCAAGCGCCGCGATGATCGTCTCCACGGCCTCCTCGCCAAATTTTTTCGCAATGCGCGGAAGCCCGCCGTCAAGCAGCGATTTCGTATAGGAGGTTTCCGCGCCGGCCTGTGCGCGGGCCTCGATAATTTTCTCAAGCCTGCCCAGTGAAAACGCGGTCATCGGCAAATCCCCTAGGCGTCCAGCCGCATCGCAATGCCGTTCCCGGCCATATGGTTTTTGGCCTGCCGGATTGTAAATTCACCGAAGTGAAAAATCGAAGCGGCCAGCGCCGCGCTCGCATGCCCGTCCCGGATTCCCGCCACGAGATGATCGAGGTTTCCCACGCCGCCCGAGGCGATCAGTGGAATGGACACGGCGTCGGCGACCGCGCGGGTAAGGGCCAGATCGAACCCGGATTTGGTGCCGTCGCGGTCCATTGAGGTCAGCAATATTTCCCCGGCGCCGAGGGCCGCAGCTTCCTGCGCGAATGCAATGGCGTTCAATCCCGTCGGGCGCCGGCCGCCATGAGTAAATATTTCCCACGTCCCTGGCGCCGTCTGTTTCGCGTCGATGGCGACGACGATGCACTGGCTGCCGAATTTCTCCGCGGCATGGCGGACAAATTCCCGATCCTGCACCGCCGCGGTATTGATGGCGACCTTGTCCGCGCCGGCCAGCAGCAGCTTGCGGATATCCTCATTGCTGCGCACGCCGCCGCCCACGGTCAGGGGCATAAAACAGGCTTCCGCGGTTTTGCGCACCACGTCGAGAATGGTTCCCCGGTTTTCGTGGCTGGCGGTGATATCAAGAAAGCAAAGCTCATCCGCGCCGGCGGCATCGTAAGCGACCGCCGCTTCGACGGGATCTCCGGCGTCGCGCAGATCAACAAAGTTGATCCCTTTCACGACCCTGCCGTCCCGCACATCGAGACAAGGGATGAGCCGGCGCTTAAGCAACTCGTTTCTCCCGCGCCGCGCGGATAAGCCGCAAGGCCTCCTCCGGCGCCAGCCGCCCGTCATAAAGCGCGCGTCCCGAAATAGCCCCGGCGATCCGCGCGCAGTCGGGCATCAATAGCCTCTCGACATCCGCGATGGAGGCCAGCCCGCCGGACGCGATCACCGGGATCGACAAGCCGTTCGCAAGCGCGATCGTTGCCTCGGCGTTGACCCCTTTGAGAGCGCCGTCCCGGGATATATCCGTGTAAATAACGGCGGCAACCCCCGCGTCTTCAAATCTTCGCCCAAGCTCGAGCGCTGAAATAGCGGAGGTTTCCGCCCAACCCTCGACCGCGGCAAAGCCATCCCTTGCGTCAATTCCAACCACAACCCGCCCGGGATATTTTTTGGCGGCTTCCCGCACAAGCTCCGGATTGCGGACAGCCGCCGTGCCGATGATCACGCGTGTGATTCCGCATTCGAGCCAGGCTTCAATCGTGCGCAGATCGCGGATGCCGCCGCCAAGCTGCACGGGCATTTTCACCGCCGCCAATACCGCTTTAACCGCCGCCGCATTGACCGGCTTTCCGGCAAAGGCGCCGTCGAGGTCAACAAGATGCAGATATTCAAAACCCTGGCGCTCGAAAATGCGCGCCTGCGCGGCGGGCTCGGTGTTGAAGACCGTCGCCTGGTTCATATCGCCGTGAACAAGGCGCACGCATTGCCCGTTTTTAAGATCGATGGCCGGAAACAGGATCATGGCCGCCACCTCAGAAAATTGGCAAGAAACGCGAGGCCCAGCTTTTGGCTCTTCTCCGGATGGAATTGCGTCCCCGCGAGATTGTCCCGCCCCGCCATCGCCACAACAGGGCCGCCATATTCCGCCACAGCCAGAACATGCCCGGCATCGTCAGGCTGAAACTGAAACGAGTGGACGAAATAAGCGTGCTGGCCCTGTTCGCCCAGCGGAATTCCCGCCAGCAGGGCGTGCGGCTTTCTGGCGGTCAGCGTGTTCCAACCCATATGCGGAACTTTCAGCGCGGGATCTTCAGGCGTGATCGCCCTGACATCTCCGGCGATCCAGCCAAGCCCATTCGTCACGCCGTGTTCAAGGCCGCGCGCTGCCATTAGCTGCATCCCGACGCATATCCCGAGAAACGGCTTGCCGCGCTGAATGACGGCTTCGCTTAAAGCCTCCAGGAGACCCGGGATCGCCGCCAGCCCCGCATGGCAATCAGCGAAAGACCCGACTCCCGGCAGCACGATTCTCTCACAATCCCGAACCGCGCCGGGGTCATTGGTCAGAATTATCGCGCCGGAAAGCCCGGCTTGGGCGGAGGCCCGCTCCAGCGCCTTTTTAGCCGAATGCAAATTCCCCGACCCGTAGTCGATGATGACCGTGGTCATAATCAGCCCCCGGCATCGG
>JANYFM010000012.1 GCA_025362655.1 Hyphomicrobiales bacterium
CAATGCCCAGCGGCAACCCGACGCCCTCGACGAGGTGAATGCCGAGCCCGCCCAGAATAATCGAGCGGGCGCGCCCGGGATGCGCCAGCGCCAGAAACGCGGTGATCCGGGCGCCCATGGAATAGCCCATTATATCGCCGCTGGCGATATCGAGGTAATCCATCAGCGCCAGCGCGTCCCCCGCCATCACCGGCGTCGCATAGGCCTCGGGATCATAGAGCTTGCCGCTTTCGCCATGGCCGCGGTTGTCCAGCAGAACGACGCGCCGGCCCGCATGGGTCAGCGTCTTGACCCAGAGGGTGTTGACCCAATTGACCGCGTGGTTGGAGGCAAAGCCGTGAATGAGAACGGCGGGCTCGCCAATATCCATCCCGCTAGGGGCGATGTCGAGAAACGCGATGCGGACGCCATCGTTGGTGAAATGCTGCATCTTGCTCTATCCGCATATCCGTTGCACGGCCTGTGCGATGCGGCATATCATCCGCGCGGAATTTCGGCCACCGGAGCGTGCCCCATGCGTTTTAAGTTTTCCGCCGCCGCAATGGCGCTGGCGCTTTGCGCCGCCCCGGTGGCGCCCCCGGCGCATGCGTCGCCCTGCAACTCACCCGATTTCAACGCCTGGCTCGCCGATGTCAAAAAAACCGCGGCCGCCGCCGGCATTGGAACAGCGGGCGTCGCGGCGCTCGATGGCGTCGCGCTTAATCCCGCCGTGCTGAAAGCCGATCGCGCGCAGGAGGTGTTTCGTCAGCCTATCGAGGTTTTTGCGCCGCGCATGATCAATCCGCGGCTGCCCGGCGGCATCACCAAAATGCGCGCGCAGGCGGGTCTGTTGCAGCGCATTGACACCCAGTTCGGCGTTTCCGGCGCGGTGCTGGTGGCGATCTGGGGGCTGGAGACGAGCTATGGCGCGGTCAACGGCAATTTCGCCACCATTCCCGCCCTCGCGACCCTCGCCTACGACTGCCGCCGCGCGGAGCGGTTCAACGCCGAATTGCTGGAGGCGCTGAGGATTGTGGATCGCGGCGACATGGCCCCCCCGGCGATGCGCGGCGCCTGGGCCGGAGAAATCGGCCAGACCCAGTTCATGCCCTCGTCATACGTGAAATTCGCGGTTGATTTTGACGGCGACGGGCGGCGCGATCTCCTGCATTCCGTGCCCGATGCGCTCGCCTCAACCGCCAATTATCTGAAAGGCTACGGCTGGACGCGCGGCGCCGGCTGGGAGCCGGGGCAGCCGAATTTCGCGGCGGTCAAAGGATGGAACCAATCCGACGTTTACTCCGCCACCATCGCGCGCTTTGCCACGCAATTGAACGGCGCCCTCAACTGATGCGCGCGCGGGGAATATCCAGTGGCGAATGATTTGCCCGTTCTCATCTGCGGCGCCGGGCTCGGAGGTGTCGCCGCCGCGCTGGCGCTGGCGCAAAAAGGCTGTTGCGTCCGCGTGCTGGAGGCCGCGCAAGAGCCAGGCGTGATCGGCTACGGCATTCAGCTCGGGCCCAATGTGTTCCGCATGTTTCGCGCTCTCGGCGTGGAGGAAGCGGTTTTAAGCCACTCGCATTTTCCCCCCGACGTGCTGATGCTGGACGCGCTCAGCGGCGAAGAAGTGACGCGCGTTCACACCGGCCAGGCTTTCAGGGACCGCTTCGGCGATCCCTACGTCGCCATACACCGCGTCGATTTGCACCGCTGCCTGCTCGATGCCTGCAAACTCAACGCCAATATCGAAATCAGCGCCTCCAGCGAATGCATCGGCTTTGAGGACGACGGCGCCCGTGTGCGCGTAAGCCTCCAAGACGGCCGCGTCATCGACGGCTGCGCGTTGATCGGCGCCGACGGCCTCGGCTCAATGACGCGCGCCGCATTGAGCCGCGAGGCAGCGCCCAATCCCATCGGCTATGTCGCGCACCGCGCTGTCTTGCCGTGGGACGAGGCGCCCAAATCCGCGCGCCGCGATGAGGTGATCCTCTGGGCCGGGCCGGCCTATCACATCGTGCAATATCCGCTGCGCGCCAAGAGCTTGTTCAACGTGGTCGCCGTTTTCAAAACGGAGAACCCACACGAGCGCGCCGGCCCGCAAGCTTACCGCGATGTTCTCATGAGGACTTACGCCGGCGCGCATCCAGCGATGCTTGAAATGCTCGAATTAATGGACACCGGGCGCCGCTGGGTGATCGCCGACCGGGATCCCATAAGGCATTGGAGCCAAGGCCGCGCAACCCTTCTCGGCGATGCCGCGCATCCGACGTTGCAATCCCTCGCCCAAGGCGCCGGCATGGCGATTGAGGATGCCGTTGTGCTGGCCGAATGCGTCAGCCAAGCGAACCTCGATTTCGAGCGCGCCTTCATCCGCTATCAGCGGACGCGCGCGGCAAGAACGGCGCGGGTCATGTTGGAATCGCGCGCCCTGTGGGAGGTATACCATCTGGCGGGCGCCGCGCGGCTTGAGCGCAACGCCGCATGGGAAGCGAGGACGCGCGGGGAGACTTATGAGCGGCTGGCGTGGCTGTATGACGGGATTGGGGCGGGCGCGCGGTAAATCGGCGCGCCTGAGAACGCCGGTCCGGCCATAGTGCCGAACCGGCGGTAGGCCGCGCTGGATGTCAGAACTTGTAGTTCAGGCCGATGCGGACGACGTGATTGCGGTTGCTGTTGTTGCCTCCGGAAAACGAGCTCGCGGGAAGCGCGGCTGAGGCAAACACGTTGTTGCGCCGGCCGAGATCGACGTAGAGATACTCGCCTTTAACGGTCCAACTGTTGTTGATGGCATATTCAACGCCCGCGCCCAGCGCAAATCCGGTGCGCGTCCCGCTGCCGCCGCCGGAATAAGTAGCGGTGGGAATGGCCGTGGCATTGACGGAATTGAAATACTGAACCACGCCCGTGCGGTTTCCGCCGCCGCCGTAAGCCAGACCGCCGGTGCCATAAAAGAGAACGCGGTCATAGGCATAGCCAAGGCGGCCGCGCACGGTGCCGAACCATTTGGTGCCCGAGGCGCCGCTCGCCGCGATGGCATAGGGAACAACGCCGGCGACGCCCGCCACCGGCGCGG
>JANYFM010000138.1 GCA_025362655.1 Hyphomicrobiales bacterium
GCAGGCGGCATATTGCAGATCGAGCACCAGCGTGACCGGCTTGGCGGCGTTCACGGGGAGCGCCTCCAGCGGAAAGATCACTTGGTCCCGATAGCCAAAAACGTCCCCGCCGGCCTCGGCAAAGCGCTTCGGCGCTGGAAAATGGATCGTCAGGGAGCGCAGATTGTCCGAACCCGCAAAGGAAAACACCGGGGGCACGCCGGCATCCCCGGGATTGCTCCAATAGGTGTGACTGCCGGGATCGAGCCTGATTTCCACGCCAGCCGTATAAGCGCCGCCCGCCAGCCCGCCCGCGGCAATGAGCCGCGCCGACGAGGTATGGCCCTTCGACCAGTCGGAGGCATCGGGTTCAGCCGCGCAGGCCGGAGCGGCACAGGCGGCTGCGAGGAAGATGGCAGGGGCAAGCCAGCCGGCTGCGGCGCGCAATTCAAACATCCGCGCAGTCTGCACCCTGGTCCATTCACCCGCCACCCACGTTTTCGTGTGAAGCGGGCGTTTTCGCCAACCTTGGAATTTTCCGCTGCAGGGCTTAATTATTGGCCATGAAGCCGAACAGACCCAAATCCGCCGCCAAAACCCCCGGCTATCTCGACGGGCAGATTCTGCTGGCGATGCCCGGCATGACCGATCCGCGCTTTGCGCGGTCGGTCATCTACCTATGCGCCCATTCGCAGGAGGGCGCGATGGGCCTCGTTATCAACCGCAAGGCGCGCAAAGTGACCTTCCAGGATCTCCTGATCCAGCTCGATGTGGTCACGGCTGAAGGCGCGATACGCCTGCCCGCCCGCGCCGGCGCGGTGCCCGTGCTGAAGGGCGGGCCGGTGGAGACCGGGCGCGGCTTCGTGCTGCATTCCTCCGACTACAGCAGCGATGAGACGACGCTGGAAATAGACTCGGGCGTTTCACTGACAGCTTCCGTTGATATCCTGCGGGCCATCGTTGAGGGCGAAGGCCCGGACCGCGCCGTTCTCGCGCTGGGCTATGCCGGCTGGGGCGCGGGCCAGCTTGAAAACGAAATCCAGGGCAATGGCTGGCTGAATTGTCCGGCGGATGCGGAATTGCTGTTCGGCGGCGATCTTGAGGGCAAATATGTCCGCGCGCTCGGCAAACTCGGCGTCGATCCGGCCAATCTCGTGGGTCAGGCCGGACACGCGTAAATCCATCACGCCGCCTCTGACGCCGCGCCCATCAGCTTGCGCGCCTCCGCCGCCGTGATTGGCTGGCCGAAGGCGAACCCTTGAGCGAATTCGCAGCCGAGCTGATAAAGCTCAATCACATCGCTCTCGGTCTCCGCGCCCTCGGCCACGACCTCCATGCCCAGATCATGGGCCAGCGTGACAATGGAGCGCAGGATCACCGGGCGCGGCCCCTTGCCGGTGTGATGCACGAAGGATTTATCGATTTTGATTGTGTCGAACGGGAAACGCTGCAAATAGGCGAGCGAGGAATAGCCGGTGCCGAAATCATCGAGCGACAGGCCCGCCCCGAGGTCACGGATGCGGGTCAGCATCTGAGCGGCGAATTCCGGGTTCTCCATGACGAGACTCTCGGTCAGCTCCAGCTTCAGCGAGCCGCGCCGGACGCTGGCCCGCGTCAAAACGGTTTTCACATCGTTGAGCAGATCGTGGCGCAGCAATTGCCGCGACGAGACGTTCACACTGACAAAAATCGGCGGCTCCACATCGAGCGCCTGCTGCCAGGCCGCCAGTTCGCGCGCGGCGCGTTCCAGCACGAAATTGCCAAGTTCGATGATCAGCCCGGTTTCCTCCGCCAGCGGGATGAAATCCGCCGGGTTCAGGCGCCCGAGCCTTGGATGATCCCAGCGCAGCAGCGCCTCAAAGCCGGCGACAGTGCGGTCCTCCAGCCGGACGACGGGCTGATAGTAGACTTTGATCTCGTTTCGCTCGAGGGCGCGGCGCAGATCCGACTCCAGCGTCAGCCGGTCGGAGCGCTGGCCCCGCATGGCCGCGCGGAACACATCGGCGCGGTTGCCGCCGAGCCGTTTGGCCTGGGAGAGCGCGATTTCCGCATCCTTCAGCATATCGTCGGGCTTGGGGTGAATTTGCGGATCGTAAAGCGCTGCGCCGATAGAGACGGTCAGAGCGATTTCATGCTGGTTGAAGGTGACGGGCGTCGCCAGCGCGCGGCGCACACTGTCGGCGAAAGCCACGATCCGCGCCGGCTCGGATTCAGAAATCACGATGATGGCGAATTGGTCGCTGGAAATGCGGGCGACGGAATCCTGCGGCTGGAGCAGCCGGCTCAGCCGCCGCGCCGCTGTGAGCAGGATGGAATCGCCCGCCGCGATGCCGGCGAGATCGTTGATCTGTCTGAACCGGTCGAAATCAATGACGAGCACGGCGGGACGCGGCTGGCCGGCCCCCCCGGCGGTGCGCAGGGCGACGCTCAGCCGGTCGAAGAACAGTTCGCGGTGGGCCAGTCCTGTGAGGCTGTCATGAACCGCATCGTGAAGCAGCCGCTCCTCGGCGTTGCGCGCCTCGGTCACATCGGCGAGCGTGCCGATGACGCGCACCACCTCGCCGTCGGCGCCGACCACCGGGCGGGCTTTCAGCTGGAACCAGAGAAAGTGCCCGTCGTTGGCGCGCAGGCGCATGTCGATATTGATGCGTCCCCGCCGCTGTTCGAGCACCGTGTCAAGCGCCGCCTGATAGCGGTCGCGGTCGAAGGGGTGCAGCAGATCGAACCAGCCGGAGGCGGGTCCGTCGAGGGCGCCGCGCGGCAGGCCCAGCAATTGCTCGGCATCGGCGCTGGCGTGGACCCGGTCCGCCACCACGTCCCAGTCGAAAATCACATCGCCCGAGCCGGTCAGCGCCAGCGCCTTGCGCTCGACATTGCTGAGCGCGCCGTGAGCAAGCCCGCCGGTGGCGAAAGCGTTCTGCATGACAGTGAAGCCGATCAGCATGACAATCAGCACGAGCCCGCCGATCAGCGCGGGCGAGACGAGATCATTGGTGAGATAGCCGGTCACGGTGAGCGCCGCCGCGCAAACCCATGCCAGCAGCAAAAACCACGTGGGGATCAGCATGACCGCGCGGTCAACACCGTGCAGCGCCAGATAAAGCACGAGGATAAAGCCAACGCCGGCCACGGTTGCCAGCGAAATGCGCGCGACGCCCGCCGCAACCGAAGGATCGTAAACAGCGATGCCCACGAGACAGGCGAGCAGCGCCAGCCAGCCCACCACCACATGCGAGGCGCGCACGTGCCAGCTCGCGAGATTGAGATAGGCGAACAGGAACACCGACAGTGTCGCCGCCAGAAAAGTCTCCGCGCTGGCGCGCCAGACCTGATCCGAGCCGCCGGCAACGCCGATGATCTTCTGCCAGAAGCCGAAATCGATGCAGACGTAGATCAGCACCGCCCAGGCCAGCGCCGCGGCCGCCGGAAAAATCACCGCGCCCCGCACCACGAAAACGATGGTGAGAAACAAAGCCAGCAGGCCGGATATGCCGATGATGATGCCCTTGTAGAGCGTCAGGCTGGTGACTTTGTCTTTGTAGGCGTCGGGCTCCCACAGATACAGCTGCGGCAGGTTGGGGGTGCGCAGCTCCGCCACATAGGTGACCGTGGCGCCGGGATCGAGCGTCAGGCGGAACACGTCGGCTTCGGGGCTTTCCTCGCGCTCGGGCGGGAAGCCCTGGCTGGCCGTGATGGCGGAAACCCGGGAAGCCCCGAGATCGGGCGAAATCACGCCGGAGCCGACCAGACGGAAATGCGGGGCGACAACCAAGCGCTCGATCTGCTCATCCGTGTCATTGGTCAGCGCGAAGACTATCCAGGCCGGCTGCGCCCCGGCCTCGCGGGCGCTGACCTCGATGCGCCGCACGATGCCGTCGGCGCCCGGAGCGGTGGAGACCTGCAACCGCTCGCCCTGCGAGAAATTGCGCTCGACGACGTTGGTGAGGTCAATCGCCTGCGCGTCGGGCGGCACGCGCACGGATTCGACCGCGCCGGCGCTGGACAGCCACACGCCCGGGGACAGACAAAACAGTAAAATTTGCAAAAACCGGCGCACGATACCCTGGGAATGGACGGGCGGCGCCCGCAAACAGAAAGAATATAGCCGCGTGAACCCCGACGGTGTCGGAAATGAGATAGGTAACGTCAAGCTCTCCCGAGGGCAAGGCGCGGGCGCCGATGGCATGGTTAACGCCCCGAAACCGCGCTTTAGCCGGGAATTCGTGAGCCAATCCCGTGGCGCGCCCGTCTTTTCTGGGTTACCCCGGGAGATATTCCTTTGGGAGACACCGCGAATGCCGCCTGATATTGAAATCGCCCGCGCCGCGCGGCTTCAGCCGATCGGCGCCATTGCGGAGCGGCTCGGCATTCCCGAGGAAGCCCTGCACGCCCACGGGCGGCTCATCGCCAAGCTCGATCACGCATTTCTGAAATCGCTGGCGCCGCGTCCCGACGGCAAGCTCGTTCTCGTCACCGCGATTTCGCCGACGCCGGCGGGCGAGGGCAAGACGACGATGACGGTGGGCCTTGGCGACGGGCTCAACCGCATCGGCAAAAAGACCATGATCTGCCTTCGCGAGCCCTCGCTTGGCCCGTGTTTCGGCATCAAAGGCGGCGCCGCCGGCGGCGGCATGGCGCAGGTGGTGCCGATGGAGGAGATCAACCTGCACTTCACCGGCGATTTCCACGCCATCGGCGCGGCGCATAATCTGCTCTCCGCGATGATCGACAACCACATCTACTGGGGCAACGCGCTCGGCATCGACACACGCCGCGTCGTCTGGCGGCGGGCGCTGGATATGAATGACCGCTCGCTGCGGCAGATTGTGTCCTCGCTTGGCGGCGCCGCCAACGGCTATCCGCGCGAGGACGGGTTCGACATCACCGTCGCCTCCGAGGTCATGGCGGTGTTCTGCCTCGCGGCGGATATGGCCGATCTCGAGGCGCGGCTCGGCCGTATTGTCGTGGCTTACACGACGGATAAAAAGCCCGTCACAGCAGCGGATATCGGCGCGCCCGGGGCGATGGCCGTGCTGCTGAAAAACGCGCTCCAGCCCAATCTCGTGCAGACGCTGGAGGGATCCCCCGCTCTCGTTCACGGCGGCCCCTTCGCCAATATCGCCCATGGCTGCAATTCGCTCATGGCCACCCGCGCGGGGCTGAAACTCGCCGACTACGTTGTGACCGAGGCGGGCTTCGGCGCGGACCTCGGCGCGGAAAAGTTCTTCGACATTAAATGCCGCGGAGCCGGGCTCGCGCCCTCCGCCGCCGTAATCGTGGCGACCGCGCGGGCGCTGAAAATGCACGGCGGCGTCGCCAAAAGCGATCTCGCCCGCGAAAACCTGGAGGCGCTGAAAGGCGGATTTGCCAATCTCGACCGGCACATCGGCAATCTGCGCAAATTCGGCGTGCCCGTCGTCGCCGGCGTTAACCGCTTCGCCGCCGACACCGAAGCGGAGCTGGCGCTGATCGTTGGCGAGTGCGCGCGGCTCGGCGTCGAAGCCCATGTCGCCACGCATTTCGCCGAAGGGTCAAAGGGATCGGAGAATGTCGCGCGCGCTGTCGTGCGCGCGGTGGAGGGCGGCTCGGCGAAATTCGCGCCGCTGTATCCCGACGCCATGCCGCTGGCGGATAAAATTCGCGCGGTGGCGCGCGAAATCTACGGCGCGGCGGATGTTGCCATCGACGCCAAGCCCTCCGCCGATCTGAAAGCTTTCGAGGCGCTGGGCTTCGGCCATCTGCCGGTCTGCATCGCCAAAACGCAATATTCGTTCTCAACGGACCCCAATCTGCGCGGCGCGCCCTCCGGCCACACGATCGGCGTGCGCGAGGCGCGGCTTTCAGCCGGCGCGGGCTTCGTCGTCGCCGTCTGCGGCGACATCATGACGATGCCGGGCCTGCCGCGCGAGCCCGCGGCGCTGCGGATTCATTTGGATGCGGAAGGGCTGACGCAGGGGCTGTTTTAGGGCCCGCTCCAACCCAGCCGCGCCAGCGCCTTTTGCACATGCGCGCCGGCGATCACGTCGCGCATTTCAATGCGCGGCAATTCCGGGTTTAGCTCGAAAAAACTTTTCATCTGCGCGCCCCAATGCGCGGCGGACAGTTCGCCGTCCACAGCAAAGCCGCCGGAATCGCGCTCTTGGCGCCATATTTCGCGCACGTGATCCGCGGGCACAGACACGGTGACGTGATGATTGTATGCGCTGCGGAAAGCGTCGAAATCCTCATGCAGCGCGCGCGAGGCGCGGATCATGCCGGCGGCGAGGCGGTCCAGATGCTCGGGATGCGTCTTTGCATAGGACTCAACCGTCGAGAGAACGCCGTGCGGCTGCACCGGCACAAGCTTTTTAAGCTCGGCGAAGCCCAGCAGCGTGTGCAGATCATTGGCGGGATCGAGGCTCAGCGCCACCGCCTCCTCGACGCGGATAAGCGAAGCGTCAATCGAGCCCGCCAGCAGGCGCGCGATGCGCTGCGGCGGCGGACCCACCGCCTCCCAGCGGATTTCACTTTCGGCGATACCGAGCGCCCTCACCACAAGCCGCGCCATGTGATGGCTCAGCGCGCCGAACCCGTCGAGAGCCCAGGTGGCGCCGCGCAGCTCCGCGGGGACCGTGATCGCCTTTTGAACCACAAGGTTCTGCGCCAAGCCCCGCGCCATCGAGACAATAATAACGACCGGATGCCCCTCGCAGCGGTGTTTCAGCACCGGGCCGAGCCCCCCGTAAGACGCATCGACCGCGCCATCCAGCAAGGCTTTGACGGCCGCCACGCCGCCGAAGACCGGCGTCCACCGGACATCCAGCCCCTCGTCGGACCAAAAGCCGAGATTGCCGGCGGCGGCGCAGGCGAGATCGTCCACGCCGAACGTCGGACCCGATCCCGCCGCCAGATGCATTTGCAAACGATCCGTCAAGACGCGCTCCTTTGGCCAGCGGCCGTCACCCCGGGCAATTGTCGGCGGGGTGCTGGTCAAACAGGTTCCATTTAAGGTCTTTGATCTCGATGACAAAGCCCGGCAGCTCCGCGTCGCGCGCGGCATTGAAGCAGGTGTTGTCGCCGGTGACGCCGGTGAAGCGGATGCCTTTCATCGCGTCGCGGATCGCGATGCGCTCCGCCGTCAGCTTGGACTTGTCGCCGGTGACGCCGGCCTTTTCCATCGCCTGTTTCAAGAGATAGACGATGTCATAGGCCTGCGCGTCCGTGTGATGCGGAATTTTCTTGGCTTCAAGCCCGCGTTTGGCGTTTTCCTCGGCGAATTTCTTCGTGAAAGCGCGCGTCTGGTCGCTGCGGTCCCACCAGTATCCCGCGACGATCAGCAGGCCGTCGGCATCGCGGCCGAACAAATCGAGCGCGTTGGGATCGGCAAAAATCTGCGAGCCGATGACGCGCCCGGCGAAACCCTGGCGGCGCAGCTCTTTAATGACCTTGCCGGCGCTGTCCGGCGTCGCGGCGAGCGCGACCACATCGGGCTTGCGCTCGATGATCTGCGCCACCTGCGGCGCGACATCAAAGCTTTTGTACTGAAACGCCACCGGCTCGCCGAAAGCGATATTCGCCGCTTTGAAAATCGCCGGATAGAACGTGGTGCCTGAAATATTCGAAACACGCTCATCCGAGACGTAGAGTATCTCGGCCTTTTCGATTTTGATGTTCTTGCGCCGCAGGGTCGTGATCAGCCGCGTAAACTGCTTGCCCTCGTCGGCGGTCAGGCGCCAGGCATATTGAAAATTGCCGGTCAGGCCGGGCTGTGACGCGGCATTGGGCATCTGCACAATGCCGAGCCGCTCGCCGGCGGGGAAAGCCACCGCCGCCTCGCCCGAAGAAAACGGCCCGACGATGGCCAGCGCGCCGTCGTCCTGCGCGAATTTTTGCGTCGCTGTGGCGGCCTGCTTTGGATCGGTGCCGGTGTCGAATTTGACGAGATTGATCTTGTGCCCCGCGATGCCGCCCTTCGCGTTGATTTCCGCGACGGCGATATCGACGGAGGTTTCCGTCGCCTCGCCGACTGATTTCAGCGGTCCGGATTTTATCATGCTTAGGCCGATCGTGATGTCCTGCGCCATGGCGGGCGCGCCCGCCAAAAGCCCGGCCAGCCCCAGCGCCGCCGCGGCGGTTCGTTTCATTTGCCTGCCCGTCAATTGCCTGCCCATGACATGATCTCCTTTTTGCGAATTTTAAACACGCGCCTCTCCGAGGTAGGCCGCCGCCAGACGCTCATTGCGGCTTAGTTCCAATGCCGGCCCCTCCAGCACGCCGCGGCCAAGCTCCATAACGATGCCGCGCGCGGCAACCTCCAGCGCCATTTGCGTGTTCTGCTCCACAAGCAATATCGCCAGACCGTCATTGTGCAGAGCGCGGATCAGATCGAACAGCCGCTCGACCAGCAACGGCGACAGGCCGAGCGAGGGCTCATCCAGCATCATCAGACGGGGGCGCGCCAGCAGGGCGCGGCTGACCGCCAGCATTTGCTGCTCGCCGCCTGATAAAACCGAGGCCGGCATATCCCGGCGCGAGCCGAGATTGGGGAAACGCTCGTAAATCGCGCCGATATCGCGGGCCACATCGCCGTCGCTCCGGCACCATGCGCCCATCTGAAGGTTTTCGTGCACGGAGAGGGTTATCGCGATCTGCCGCCCCTCCGGCACCAGCGCCAGCCGGCGGCGAAGGCGCTGCGCCGGCGATAGTTTTGTAATGTCGCCGCCGGCGAAAATGACGCGTCCGCCGGCGGCGGGAGTCAGCCCCTGGAGGGCGCGCAGCAGCGATGTTTTGCCCGCGCCGTTGGCGCCGAGCACGGTGACGATCTCATCGGCGCCGACGCCGAGCGACAGCGCCTTGACCGCATGCGTGCGGCCATAGCGCACATCGAGCGCCTCAACCTCAAGCAGCATGGCCGGCCTCCCGCGCGGGCGGCCCGCGCGTGCCCAGATAGGCCTCGCGCACCGCCGCGTCATCCTGCACGCCGGCGGTCGGCCCGTCGTAAATCCCGCGTCCGAAATTCAGCACGATCGTATGTTCGCAGAGACCGCGCACAAAAGCCATGTCATGCTCAACGACAAGCAGGGTAAGGCCCTCCGCGGCGGCGCCTTTGAGAAAGGCGGAAAGCTCCGCCGTCTCGCGCGGATTGAGGCCGGCGGCGGGCTCATCGAGCATCAGCAGTTTCGGCTTGCTCATCAGCGCGCGCACGACCTCGATGCGCTTGCGGGTGCCATAGGGCAGGCCCGACACCGGCGCGTCCGGATCGCAATCGACGCCGGCGGCGCGCAGCCGCTCCTCCGCCATCACCCGCGCCGGCGCGCCGCGCCGCCCCTGCGCCGGGGCAAACATTTGGCGCAGGCCCGCGATCTGCGAGTGCTGGCCGAGCATGACGTTTTCGATGACCGAGAGATGCGCCATCAGCCGGATGTTTTGAAACGAGCGCGACAGGCCGCAAGCAATGCGCCGCCGGACCGGCAGGCCGTCAATGCGCGCCCCGTCAAGCGTGATCGAGCCGCGGTCCAGCGGGTAAACGCCGGACATAAGATTGAACAGAGTGGTCTTGCCCGCGCCGTTGGGGCCGATGAGCGCCGTGCGCCCGCCGCGCGGCACGCGGAACGAGACGCCGTCGATCACCGCGAGCCCGCCGAAATTTTTGGCGAGGCCCTCAAGGCTGAGCATGATGTCATCCGCCATGGCGCCCTCGCGCGGCGATGGCGGGCGGCGCTTTGCGCCAATGGCGCGGCGACAGGCGATCCGCCAGCGCGCGGGTGATCATGCCCTGCGGGCGCACGATCATCATCACCACAATCGCCGCGCCGAAAACGACAAAGCGCCACGATCCGCCGACGCGCAGCAGTTCCGGCAGCAGCGTGAAAAACAGCGTGCCCGCCAGCGGCCCCCAGGCCGTCTGCGTGCCGCCGATCAGCACGAAAAGCAGCACGAAAATCGACAGCTGCGAATTGAAATACTGCGCTTCGACGAAACTGAAATGATGCGCATAAAGCGCGCCGGAAAGGCCGGCGAGCGCGCCCCCCAGCGTGAACACCGCCACCTGCATGGAGCGCACACCGACGCCCATAACCCCGGCCACCGTCTCGTCATCGTGGATGGCGCGGATGGCGAGGCCGAAACGCGTGGTCATGAGGAAGAACACAAACAGCATCGCCGCCGCGGCCGAGCCGGCCAGCGCGGGAAGCGCCAGATAATCCGGCACCACCATGCCGATGGCGCCGCCAAGCGATTTCGTGCGCAGCAGAACGCCGGAGACGACCTCGGCGAAAGCAAATGTCGCCAGCACCATGTAAACGCCGCGCGCGCGCAGCACGGGAAACGCGATTAGAAAACCGGCCAGCGCGGTGACGGCCATGGCGGCGGGCACTGTCGCCCACCCCGCCGTCCAGCCGGCATTCGAGAGAACCGCGGCCGAATAGGCGCCGATCGCCTGAAAGCCGGCGCCGCCCAGATTCAGCTGGCCGGACGCCGCCGTGATGAATATCGCATATGCGAAAATCAGGTTAATGCAGAAAATGGCGACGATGCCCTGCGCGTATCCGCTCATCGCGTCTGCGCTCCGCGGCCCGCGCTCACAGCTTGCCCTTTCCGGCGGCGGCGCCGCCGAAAAGCCCGCGCGGACGCACGATAATGACCAGAAGCAGCAGCCCCCAAACCGTCATCTGCACGGAATCGCCGCCGAGAAAATGGATCGACAGCGTCTCCGTCAGCCCGACAATGAGCCCGCCCAGAATGGCGCCCCAGATAGAGCCGAGTCCGCCCAGCACCATCGC